>JANLRI010000062.1:0-8209 GCA_031361565.1 Betaproteobacteria bacterium
CCGGCGACAGTACGGGTGCGACTTCATTTCCGCAATGCCCACGAATCTGTACGGCCCAAATGACAACTTCGACCTCACCTCATCCCACGTACTGCCTGCATTGATCCGAAAGTTTCACGATGCAAAGGTATCGGAGCGCGAGGAAGTTGAGATCTGGGGCTCCGGGACGCCTATGCGTGAGTTTCTCCACGTCGATGATTTGGCCGATGCGTGCCTACACCTAATGGAGAACTACTCCGAAGAGCAACACATCAACGTGGGCACAGGAGTTGATCTCACCATCCGAGCGTTGGCAGAGAAAATCCAAGAGGTAGTGTTCCCCGAAGCTCGGCTTGTGTTCGATGCCACGAAGCCCGACGGAACTCCGCGAAAGGTGCTTGATGTGACCAAACTTCGATCAACGGGTTGGTCACCGTCAATAGGACTCGATCAAGGAATTCGCAACACCTACGAGTGGTTTCTGAATCAGCAGGCCGAACATCGAGAACTGAGAGGGATCAGCGCATGAGCGTTGAACCAAAAAGAGCCTTTGTAACCGGCATCACAGGACAGGACGGTTCTTACCTCGCTGAGCTCTTGCTATCGAAGGGGTACGAAGTACACGGGCTAATCCGCAGAACAAGCACGATCTCCACGTCGCGAATTGATCATCTTTACGAAGACCCGCACATCGACGGGGCTCGGCTAAAACTCCATTATGGCGATCTTTCGGAGTCGAGTCGGCTCACTCGGTTGATCGATGCCATCGCGCCCCATGAGGTTTACAATCTCGCCGCCCAAAGCCATGTGCGAGTGAGCTTCGATGAACCGGAATTTACGGCTGACATCACCGGTGTCGGAGCATTGCGCCTTCTGGAATCCATCCGCGAGACAGGGCTTACGCCTCGCTTCTATCAGGCGTCTTCAAGTGAAATGTACGGGAAGGTGCAAGCGGTCCCACAGTCGGAGACAACCCCGTTTCATCCTCGTTCGCCCTACGGTGTGGCGAAAGTGTTTGCCTATTGGGCCACCGTGAACTACCGAGAGTCATACGGCCTGCATGCTTCCAACGGAATTTTGTTCAATCACGAGTCTCCACGGCGCGGTGAGACTTTCGTGACGAGAAAGATCACCCGGGCTGCATCTCGGATTTTTTTTGGATCAAAAGAAAAGCTGTACCTCGGAAACCTCGATGCAAAAAGGGACTGGGGATTCGCTGGGGACTTTGTTGAAGCGATGTGGCTCATGCTGCAAACCGCCGAACCCGATGATTTCGTGATTGCGACGGGTGAGACCCACTCAGTTCGTGAGTTTCTCGACGTAGCTTTCTCTCATCTGAAACTTCGGTGGGAGGATCACGTTGAAATTGACCGACGATATTTTCGGCCGGCCGAGGTCGATCTGCTTCTTGGTGATCCATCGAAAGCTGCACGAGATTTGGGATGGACGCCAAAGACGAGCTTTCATGATCTGGTGACCATGATGGTGGAATCCGATGTTGCACTTGCAAGCAGGAAAGCTTCGACCTGATGGCTGGCAAGGGCCACTTGACCGATGAGAAGCTCGACGTTCTGATCTCAGAGCTTTCGGAACACATTGATCAGCTCGAAACGAAGCGTTTGCAGTTGCTTTTCCAGCGAGCGGAACCGATCGACCGCCAGGCACTGGAAGCCCTTGTTGGTAAAGATTCGCCAACAGCGCAAGAACTTCTCAACGTGCTCGGAGAGTTATCGCGGGCCCCAAGCCTCCTCGAAGTAGTGCTGAGTGGGAGAGCATCAATCCACACAGGCGTGCAACTTGCCGCAGCGGTTCGCAACGTTTCTACACAGTCGCTAATCTCACAGGCCGAGCAACTCGAGACCTGGGCGGTTGAATCCACTCGAAAAGAACTTGCGAGTCTCTTGCGCCGCTGGACCAGAAGCCAAAATGCCAACGAAAAGAACTCCCCGGTTTGATAGTGATGATTCGGTCGCATTTGTGTATTCGTCCAATTTGAGAGTGGCAGGCGGCGGCACTCCTGGCTCAAGGGTCTCATGGGCCGCTCTCCTGAGAACAGCGATTTTGAGTGGCGCCGGGCTCATAATTGTTCTTTTCCTCAAAGGACCAGGACTCACTCAGTATGCACTCGCCAACGCAGCCGTTTCTTTGTCTGCGATTTTTGAGTCAGGAATTTTTCTGAGTGGTCGCTCTGGATCAAGCAACAATGTCGGTAAGTGGGGGCTAATCGGAGTTTTTGCCGGTAGCTGTTTTGCTTGTTTCAGTGTGTTGGGGTTGTTCATTTTTTTCGGACTTTTAAGTGGACAAAAATTAACTTTCTTTTTTGTGTGGTGCCCTGCATTTCTGTTGGCCAGACTAACTGTGGCCTTGGCACAAGGAGCGGCCCACCGCGCCAAACAAGCACAAACAATTACAAGTTCTATGCTTGCGGGTGGCCTCTGTACTGGTGTTTGCCAGGTCATCTCTGTCTGGAGATTCCCTTACAACGGACTTCTTGTGGCGGGATGGCAGCTCGGAGGAACAATCGTGTCACTTTGGATCTTGCGGCATTCCCTCGAATCAAGCTTGCCGAAGGCATCAGCTCTAAATTCAAGAGTGTTTCTGCACGAACTAACCTCGGGAGTGCTTCAAAGCGCCGGGGGACTGATGTTTGGACAGTTGGACCGAATTGCTGTTGTGTACATTCTGCCCCCTGCCGGAGCGGCAGGTTATGTGTTCGCCACCACCATCGGAGTCCAAATAAGTCAAATTTCAGTAGGTATGACTCAGCCTATTATGTCATTTTCGCCTGAAAACTATAAGCAAGCCCAAAGACTCTGCACGACAGTTGTGTACGTTCTGTCCTTTTGTCTGATGGGAGTCTATGTGGTGAATTTGGGCTATTCGCCAAATTGGCTTCCCAACATTGGGTTCGTTCGGTTATTACCCTTCGTTGTCGGTCCATACCTTTTGTTTAGTGTTCACGCTCCAGGTTTCTTCTACCTGCTTTTTTCTGGAAAGCCCAGGATGCTCGGGTTGATTCAGTTGATTTCCGGAGCGGTCACGGTCTGCTTTGTAGCAATAGGCGCCAGTGTCTGGGGAGTTCAGGGCGCATTAATCGCAAACGGAGCATTTGTTATTTCCGGGGTTGTTTCAGGCATAGCGGGAAAGTCGCGCGGGGGTGGTTTTTGGTCTGGTATTGCTTACCCCTACATTCCCTCAGATCAGCGGTACCGTCGACTGCATGTAAATCGGAGTTAGTTAGGATGTTCGAATGGTATTGATGGAAAGGTGAACGGTTCCTGGACGGCGATCGTTCGACAATTCGTGCGTGTGCTTCGGGTGCAGTCGACAGTCTAACGCGAACACCAGAGACGCAATCGTCGTACGAATCTGTCCTCAGGAAGTATATCCTTAAGTGCGAAACCCTAATCGTGAGGTAAAATGCATCAATTAAGCAGAGGTTTAGGTATCTAGGTTTGCGACAAAGTTGGTGTCTTGACCCAAGTGACCTCTGTTTTTCGATTGCCGGAGTTTCCTCGACGCTAAAGCGGCCCATGCGAGTCCGGCAAGCTTGCGGCTTGGCTTGCGGGAGAGAATATGGACGCTTTTTCCGGCGTGATAGTAATGAACTCCCAGCGAATTTGCCAGAGCCGCTATGCCATCGCGACTTGGAAAAGACACGTGCTGGCCTTCGGACAAAAGGTAGTACCACCAGGATTGGAGGTCCGGGGCGGGTGAACTCGGTAGAACTTCAGTTTGAAAGACGAGACAGTCAGTATTGCTGAGGAGGTTTCTAACGGTCTCGTTAGTGCGAGGTATGTGTTCAAGAACCTCGATTGCAGTGATCGCAGACCACCGTCTTGACTCGACAAGGGCATCGAAACCCCGAGCGAATTGGTTTGTTGCCATACTGTCGAAGCAGAAAAAGTCAAAGCCTCTGTCTCGCATCATGCGTGTCAGCATTCCTGTTCCCCCGCCGAAGTCGCAAAAACTTCCTTCTTTTTTCCATTGGCGAAGAATTTTTGGAAGCATGTTTGCCGTTCCTTCATTCCGATTCACTAGGCCGAGATCGGGGGATGGGCGACTATAGGCTTCATCTAACCAAAACGGCTCCTCGGTCCGCACTGAACCACACGATTTACAGGAGAGATACTTAACCTCATGGCCGATCACTGTAGCGACTCCAAAAGGCTCGCAAATGCCGATGCACCACCAACATACTGTTCCCGGGTTAGCGATTTGTTCCATTTTAATTACCATTTTGGGATCCGATATAGTTGTACTTGGCGTGATCGTCGACTTACTGTAGGCGATAATCGAGGGCTTGGTATTTGATGGGCCTAGCTAAGGAGAAGTCGCTGATAAATGTTGTGGTGGTCAACAGCGCAATCGATCCATTTTCTAAGTCCTTGCTCTCCTGCGGTTTGTGTAGACGGGATTTTGGTTAGGGCTTCTGCCAGCGCTTCGGGGCTTCCGTCCGTGAGAATCGAGTTCGGCCCTGCAACCTCAGTAACGCTCGATCCGCGAGTCGCAATGACTGGGCATCCAGTCGCTCTGGCCTCGATTAGCGGAAGCCCAAAACCCTCGTAGAGGGAAGGGTAAAGCAACACGGCGGCCCGACGGAGTGAGTCGACGATCATCTGATCGCTTGCGGACCGGAACGTGACACGACCTTGGAGCCCCAGACGTGCGATTTTGGAAACTTCTTCCTTCGTAGCGGGGCCTCCGCCTATGTTGAGGAGGTGTTTTTCCGAATGACGCGGGTCGCTCATCGCAATAGCTGCTGCTTCCCAGTTCTTGTAACCGCCCCTCCCGCCTACGTAGAGGACCAAATTTTGATCTCGAAGTGTTTGTTCGATCGGACGTTCGAGGAATCGATCATCCACGCCTAGCGGGACGACTTGTACTGAGTTCGGTGAGAATCCAGGTATCCGTTTGAGATCAGCGGCCGTGGATTCGGAAATCGCGATAACGATGTCCGCGCAGTTAACCCAAAGCCGTTTCCGTTTCGTCGTCGCATTTTCCGGTCCGTAAATGCTAGGAAATAACTCATGAATCATATCCAAAACTGTGACAACATTAATTTTCCCCCTTTTTGGCTCCGAGGTATAGTAGGTGGGGTGAAATATTTTAGCCCGTTCAGGTTCGTGAGTTCTTAATCTTCCGACTGTTTTACTAAAAGCGTACTCGGATCCCCGCCAGGTAGGTAGATTAATGAACCGCCCGTTCGTGGGGGTGTGTGATAAATATTGACTAATATGAACCCGTAGGTCAGTCGTTGTGGTCGTCCCCAGATTGGGAAGCAAGCTTAGAAGTTCGGAATAGTACCTCGTGGCACCGCCCACTCGTTGACCTACGAAAAGATCACCGGAAAAACAGACGTCCGTCATTTTTGTTTTAGGTTTAGTCATACTCGAAACCTCTTCAAGGATAAAAGCAGTCTGAAAGTTCAAAATGGAGGGCTATCCAACCAGCCATCTGAAGTTTTCCAGCGACATTGTTGCCCTTGCAACCTACTGCCGGTCTGATATTTTTACACCCAACTTACATATACCCAACCTGAAGTATGTAAATAGATGCCATCTATAGAATGCAACCAAACGAACCGGCCACAACCCGCCGATCTCTCGTAGATAAGACATGGTTTCGAAAATTGGGGGACACTTCGGATTCCACCGAAGCGCGTGAAGGAGGTGAGGAGTATTCTCAACGAACTTTGCTGTGTCGAATCTGTATTTATGGGAAGAAGATACAGTCCCCATGATCATGGGTGCAAGGACCACAGGAATACCTTTTCTTCGCGCTCGAGCGCAAAGGACAGTGTCGAAGAAGCCGTGTGTATATCCTTCACCTCGGAATTCACACGCATCGAGAACCGAGTATGCGAACAGCATCATGTGGCCAGGCAGCGAGTCACACATCTGATCTGTTGTGGAAATCGGCAACTGCTTGTAGCGAACGCCATACCTGCTCCAGATTTTGCCGCTTGCCTCGACTCCTGAGCCTTCTATTCCAACCGCACTACCTACAACGCAGTGTGAAGAGTTACGTAAAGCTGATTCATAAAGATGAATAAGAGCCCCGCTTTGCAAAAGTACGTCATCGTTGAGGAGAAAGATGAAATCAGGCATTGGGTTGCCGCCCTGCTTCACTGTCTGAAGTGCACGGGAAACGCTACTTGCCCAATAGTCACACCCGTTCCCCGCCAACAGGAGAACACCGGGAAAATCTGCGGCAATCGACTCTGGCGTTCCATCGTTAGAAGCGTCGTCGACAACGATCACAGAAAGCATCATGTCCGGTGCTAAATGAATGGCCTGTAACTGCTCTAGACAACGAAGAGTATCGGAGCGCCGATTAAAACTCGTAATTATTGCTGTAATCCGAACCATGAATTAATCGCCGTGGCGGATAAGTTGGGCGTCATACTGCAAAAGCTCTCCCTTTTTGGAGACGAGCCCTGGATTTAGGGCCCACAACCGGAAGCCGTAAGCACTGAGGATCTCCAAGAGCTCAAGATGAAGCACTTGGCCGTCGTACAGACGTTGAACGCTCAGTTCGGTTTCGATTGCTTGAACCGGCCCTTCTGAGCGAAAAAGTTCCTTGCCACCTTCAAGAACTAGCCGTTCTGCCCCCTGCACGTCGAGTTTCACCAAAAGAGGTCGAAAAAGTTTTTGGGATGCAATCAGCGAGTCGACTGTGATTACGTCGACGGCCAGAGTTCCGACTGGGGCAGACTCTGGAGCCGCCTGAACGTGAAGGTCATTCATTTGGAGCAGTGAACTGCTCACCACATTTGATGAAATATAGAGATCCATTCTTCCGGGCTTGTCGGCCACCGCGGCCGCAATAGCTGTCCACCGGCCATCTGATTTTACTCGGTCTGACAGTACTTTAAAAGGCTCTGGATTCGGTTCAATTGACACGATTCGCCCCTTGAACCCAGATGATCGAAGGTCGAGTCCGTAATCACCAACGTGTGCCCCAATGTCGAGAACCTCCTCAATCTTTGCTTGCCGGATCAAGGCTTTGCGTGTGACGTCTGGAGACTTATCAGCCCGCGTCACGTGTAAGCCGAAACGATTCAGCGCCAGGCGGTTTAACTTCGTACCAATCGCAAGACCAAAAGATGAAGGCATTCTTTCAACTATAGACGGCCACCTTTTCGAGACGGGGACCGGGCAGCGTTATTGCTCGTTCCGCTGCTTTTTCCCACTAGCGCACCAAAATGGCTCTTCGGTTCGGAAAGTAACATCTACCAGCCCGTGTGTGGTCAGCATTTCCCGAATTTG
Source organism: Betaproteobacteria bacterium (assembly GCA_031361565.1). Taxonomy (GTDB): domain Bacteria; phylum Pseudomonadota; class Gammaproteobacteria; order Burkholderiales; family Burkholderiaceae_E; genus JAPOKJ01. The sequence goes on from JANLRI010000062.1 coordinate 7,251, forward strand.
TGCTTGAGAATACCGATGTTCTAAACGGGTTCCGAAACGGTCAAGTGCGTCGGTTCTCATGGTGTAAAAACTCTTGTCCCGATAAGCGGACAGTGGAAAAGAGCTGGCATTTCGCCCAGCTTTTTCTATCAACATTGCTATTCGGCTTAACGGCCAGTAAACGGATGCTGCGATTACTTCGGCAACTACCTTCTTCGGGGCCCCAGGTAATTTCGAGATGCTTCGGCGTAAGACATCACTCGCCCGCCAGATTGAGCGAAACCAAGCTGACCGGTTATCTAAAGAGTAATAGAGATAGACGAGGAAATATCCTCCCGGCTTGAGCTTTGCGACGCACGCAGAAATTCCGGCACCGGTATCGGGAATATGGTGGAGCACTCCTAGCGAATAGATCACGTCGTAGGACTCGTCTTCGCCCGGAAGTTCCGCCACCGATCTTTCGAAAAACTCAACATTGTTCACGTTGGCAAGGTTTCTCCTGGCTACATTGAGGGCAGCCGGTGATGCGTCGACGAGTGTCAGAGTGTCAACCTTCGGAGCTACGAATTGTGCCCATCTTCCGCTCCCGCAGCCGACATCCATTACCGACGCCGCCGGGTGTAGACAAGCCACGGGTAAAGCGGAGAAGTAGGCCATGGCTATTTTATCCCGCTCAACTCGGTCAAGATTCGATTGATCAAACTTCACCCACTCCTCGCCGAATCCCGTTACCGTATCGGCGTCGAGATTTTGGATGTGGTTGTATTCCATCCGCCGATAATACTCCGATCACGGTGCTTTTTTTTTGCGTCGGAAAGGCCACGAAGCGGTTCAGCGAAAATGCAAGCTTAAAAGTGTTGACCAGGACAGACACGGTGGCAGCTACCTTAAGGTGAGCCTCTCAGGTAACCTGATCGGTTCGTGGTATAAAAAACGCTTACCGGAAGGGAGTTTCCTTATTGCAAGATTTCTTGAATTAT
>JANLRI010000101.1:0-9696 GCA_031361565.1 Betaproteobacteria bacterium
GATCCCCAATGTGATGCTCAAGGAGGCCATCGCCAAAACCCGGGAAGACGTCACGGACGGCAAGACCATTGCGCAGCCGCTGGCGCGCAGCAAAATGTTCCCGCAACTGATGATCGACTTGATCAAAATCGGCGAGGACACCGGGGATGTGCCCGGCGCGTTGCAAAACGTGGCGAGCACCTACGAAAATGAATTGAGCGTTCAATTCAGGGCAAACCTTCTCGAAGGAGTGCTTCATGCGCCACCGCAAACAAAAAGCTCGCAAAGCTCGTCGTTAACTCGATCAAGCTAGAGGCCCCTTCGGGGGCTTTTGTCGTTGGCTCATCAGTCTTGATACGCGGCCGGATGCCCGACACCTAATCAGTCATAATTCTGAGATACTAAAAGCGGCGCATTTTGACGACCGCTTTGATCGAGGAGAACTGAATGATCTATTTTTCACGAAGCGCCATTCCTGCCGCTCTCCCTGTTTTTTGCACGAGCATCGCCAGGAAACTCACCAGTCTAGTGTCGCCGACCCTGCTCGTCGCCTTTGCGCTGTGCGCCGGCCTTGGAAGTGCGGCTGCCGCTGACTACCCCGTGCGACCCGTAAAGTGGATCGTGCCCTACCCACCTGCAGGCACCACTGATGTACTGGCGCGCATTATCGCGCAGTGGCTCTCCGAAAAGCTGGGCCAACCTTTCGTTGTGGAGAATCGGCCGGGTGCAGGCAACAACATTGGAACCGAAGCTGTCGTAAAAGCACCGGCGGATGGCTACACCATGTTGCTGGTCAACCCCGCGCACGGCATCAACGCCACCTTGTACAAAAATTTGCCTTTTAATTTTATGCGGGATATCACACCGGTCGCAGGTCTTGTGCGCACACCCAATGTGATGGGCATTACCAATAATCTACCGGTCAAAACAGTCGCTGAATTCATCGCCTACTGTAAGGCCAACCCCAGTAAGGTCAACATGGCCTCGTCCGGCAGCGGTACCTCGACACATCTCTCCGGTGAATTATTTAAGGCCATGACCGGCTGCAATATGCTGCACGTCCCCTACAAAGGGGCTGGCCCGGCCCTGATCGATCTGATCGGCGGACAGGTACAGGTGTTCTTCGATAATTTACCCTCCTCTGCGGTCCATATCAAATCTGGCTCCATCCGCGCACTGGCGGTCACCTCCGCCGCTCGCGAGCCATCGATGCCGGCACTGCCCACTGTTGGCGATACCGTACCCGGCTACGAGGCTACTGCCTGGTTCGGTATTGGCATGCCCAAAGGCACGCCACGCGAGGCCGTCGACCGGATCAACGCCGAGATCAATCGCGCACTGGCCGATCCCAAAATGAGAGCTCGCCTTGCCGAACTGGGTGGCGTACCAATTGCAGGGTCGCCCGAAGATTTTGGCAAAGTAATCGCCGCCGAGACTGAAAAATGGGCCAAGGTCGTAACGACGTCTGGCGCGACCGTAGATTAATGCAGATCGACCTCGCCAAACTGCAGGAGGCACTGAGCTTTTCCGTCACACACGAAACCCCCTGGGATCGCGACAACAGCGATCACTGGGGGATTCACGGTGCCGATCAACCTCCTTGGAATCGACTGCTCGGCCCGGTGCATCCACGAGGCCCAGTGTCCGGTGTGATTCGAGTAGGAGGGCAACAAATTATTGAATGGGGCGAGCCGCAACGCGCCGATCTTACTTTTTCGATTGCGAAAACCTACCTTGCGCTCTTGGCGGGTGTTGCCCACGACCGCGGTTTACTACCGGATCTCGACCACCCTGTGCTTTCGAACGTGAGGGGCATCGGTTTTGAGAGCACCCACAACCGCTCGATAACCTGGATGCAACTCTTGCAACAAACCAGTGAATGGGAAGGTGAGTGCTTTGGTGTGCCGGACCAAGTGGATCGCTATCGTCATCTGCAATACCAACCTGCTCGTCCGCCAGGGTTTGACGCGAGTGTCAGAAAAGGTGACCCTCGTCCTTTGCAGGCACCCGGAAGTTTTTGGGAGTACAACGACGTTCGTATCAATCAACTGTCGCTCGCACTCTTGCATTTGTTTGGTCGCGCCTTGCCCGATGTCTTTCGCGAGTACATCACCCAACCCGTCGGTGCGAGTGACGGTTGGAGCTGGGTCGGCTATGAGAATAGTTGGGTCAATATCAATGGCCAGAAAATTCAGTCCGTGCCAGGCGGCACGCATTGGGGTGGCGGGATGTCCATTAGTAGCGCGGATCAGGCATTGATCGGACAGATGCTTTTGAATGAGGGCCGCGTCGGCCATCTTCAGGTTTTGTCTAAAGAATGGGTGCGCCGTATGCAAGCACCCTGCGCGATCGCCCCCTGGTATGGCACACTGATTTGGCTGAATCGCCTACGCGGTGTCTTCCCGAGCGCTTCGGCCTCTAGCTATTTTTGTATTGGTGCGGGCGCGAGCATGGTCTGGATCGACCCGGATCGAGATTTGGTCGCGGTCGTACGCTGGATTGACACCACCTATATCGATGGCTTTTGCAAGCGGGTCGCCGAGGCCATTACCCCCTAATTCCTGCCACCATCCGGAAAGTCTTTTTCGACGTTCGGCGCAACGTCATCACCAAGCAACATTACTCAGAGATACTTGCTTGAGAATTGTATTGCGGTGCTAGCGGCGGAAATTGAAGCAGCAACACCTCGGCGCCCTCGCTGCCTGCAATCATCGCGCTATCCGCTTCGTCGGAGGAAAGGAAGATACTCTCGGGAGGCTGCAAAGTCTGCCCCTCATGCAGTAACGAGCCCGACACAAGCACCCGGTATTGACCGGCTCCGCTGGAAGGCGCGAGAGCGCTCGCATGCGCCCCAGGCGGTAAACGATAGAGAATCACTGCCAAGCCGCCCTCTTCCAGCGGCAAGAGCTCCTCACAAAGCACCCCCTCAAGCTTAGTCAAAGCCTCTAACGACAGGCGCTGAATTGGCTCTGAGCTAAAATGACTCTTAGGCCCTCGCATAAGCAGCTCACGTGCCTCGGGCATAAAATTTGCCCCAGGATCGTGATGGGCGCGAAGCGTCAAGTACTGGATACCCTGAGGTCCGCAAATGATCGGCCCATAACCGGTATAGGCTCCTGCATAGTGCACCAGCAGTGGCTCGACAACGTGTCGACCTAAGGTTCCAGAGCCACCAATGATGACCTGAAACTGGTTCTGCTGATGAAAATGGGTGAGTATCGTTGTGTTGGGGTCCTGCTCAACCAAGAACGCATGGGGTGAGGGCTGGTTTTCTGCAACCGGCGCGAGCATGTATTCACCCTTGTAATAACCGGTGCCGTTGGGCAGCACCAAGTGACGGCGGCGGGCCTGCTGTGCGCGATTCGTGCCAAGCATTTTCATTCGATCTTTACTCCAGAATCGACGACGGCCTTACCCCATTTGCGTAGCTCGGATTTAATGTGCATCCCAAACTCTTCCGGTGTACCACTTAAAGGCTCCGCGCCGAGCTTCGAGAGTCGCTCGGTCACCTCCGGCGTGCGTACAATTTTGATGAGTTCCGTATTCAAGCGAGAGACAATGGCACGTGGTGTGCCTATCGGAAACAACATGCCTAACCAGGCACCACTGTCGTAGCCCGGCACACCTTGCTCGGCAACCGTGGGGGTATCTGGCATCAAACTGGAGCGCTTACCACCGGCTACCGCCAGAAGCTTGACACGGCCTGCCCGCACCATAGGAAGCGCATAGACGGCTGTATCAAACACCACATCGATTTGTCCGGAGATGACATCGGTAAAGGCCTGTACGCTACCCTTGTAGGGAACGTGCTGAAGGTCGATACCGGTCGCCGTCTTCAACATTTCCATCGACAAATGTGAGGTCGATCCATTGCCCGATGAGGCGTAGGTGAGCTTGCCGCCTTTGGTTTTCGCCAAAGCAATCAGTTCTCGAACATTGTTGGCCGCAAAGTCGGGGCGTGCGACCAGTACGAAGGGAAGGTTCGCGACTAAGGTGATGGGTGCGAAGTCACGCACCGGTTCATAGGGCAGATCTTTGTAAAGGTTTGGATTGGTGGCGAGTGGAGCCGTGGCCGAAAGCAGCATGGTGTAGCCGTCCGCCGGGGCCTTCGCGGCAGCGGCGGCGCCGATACTGCCACCTTGACCTGGCTTATTGTCAACGACTACCGCCTGACCCAAGACCGCGCTGAGCTTTTCAGCGAGCAAGCGGGCAATCACATCCGTAGCCTGACCCGGAGGGAAGCCCACAATGATTTTTATGGGCTTAGTGGGATAGTCGGCCTGGGCGAAGGCCAGCATCGGTAGGACGGCGCAGGACAAGCCTCCCAAAAGCGCAGTGCGCCTGAGCGCATTTCCAAATCTTTGTTTCAAAGCATTAGACCATCGAATTTTAGACCCTGAAAGGGCGAGGCTTGAAGTATCGAAGAGGTCAGGAGGGTGTTGCCGCAAACCATCCGAAAACCGGAACGCTGTAGTCGGCCCGGAAATAGGAAGGCCACCAGCCACTGTACAACGCTACTCAATTAACCCAAATTGGGTGGCCAAAGCTAGGTGTGAATTCGCCTCACCGGTGGGTTTAAAGATGCCATTAAGCCTCGCGACGATGCGCTCATCGACCTGTAACAACCCCTGCGCAAACACTAGGTTCTTAGACGCTCTGAGCACTTCACACCGGCCTTCAATCCAATCGCCCAGATGAGCCGGGCCGAGATAGTCCGTGGTCAAGGTAATGGTCAGCAAATACTGACGAATCCCGCCCTGAAGATTACAGCCCAAGAGCAAGGTCATATCGGCCAGGGTAGCCAGCATGCCGCCGTGGCATATTCGCCCAGGATTGCAATGCCTCTCTTCCACCCGAAAGCCTAAAGTGAAACGGCTCTCAGCCCAGCGCCCAAAGAGCGGGCCATTGTTTTCGAGGAAAGGGTTCGTCTTCATCGAGATCGGTCGGAAATCTGTGGGAATATTCATGCTGGGAATTCTAAATTAAATCGATTGGCGGCACGAGGCAAAACCAGTATGCGCATCAGACAATTATTCACAGCCTACCTCTGCCTCGTCGGTATTGCGACCCCGAGTTTTGTCAACGCACAGGCCGGATGGCCGAACAAACCGATCACAATCATTGTCACCTATCCGCCGGGGGGCGGGGCGGATGCCATGGCACGACTGATTGCGCCGAGACTTGGCGAGGCCTTGGGGCAGACCGTGGTGATTGAAAACCGAGGCGGCGCCAGCGGACAAATTGGTGCGGGCTTGGTTGCCAAGGCTGCACCCGACGGTTACACCTTGATGTTGGATGCCTCCTCGTTCGCGGTCAACCCTGCGCTTTATGCAAAGCTACCGTACGACAGCGAGAAGGCCTTCCGGCCCATCGCGGTGATCGCGTTATTTCCAAATGTCGTCTTGGTGAATGCGCAATTTGCCCCGCGCACGCTTGCAGAACTGATTAGCCTGGCACAGGCCAAAAAAGACTCCGTGGCCTACGCTTCTTCTGGCAATGGATCGGCACAACATGTGGCCGGCGCTTTGTTTGAATCGGCAGCGAAAGTGGAGATGCTACACATTCCCTACAAAGGCGGCGGCCCGGCCTTGAACGACTTATTGGCCGGCCATGTGCCGCTCTTTTTTGGCAATTTGGCGTCCACCCTGCAACACGTGCAAAGCGGCAAGTTGCGCGCCTTGGCTGTGACCAGCAACAGGCGCTCCTCAATTTTGCCCGACGTACCGAGTGTTACGGAAGCGGGCCTGAAGGATGCTGAAGTCTATGAGTGGAATGCCGTGTTTGCGCCTTCAGGCACACCGGAGGCGATCATCAGTAAAGTGGCCGCGGCCCTACAAACCACGCTAGAGCAGCCTGAGGTCAAAGCGCGCATCGCGCAGCTCGGTGGCGATATTCAAAAGGGCGGGCCTGAAACGGCACAAAGCTTCATTCGCCAACAGATCTCGCTTTGGGCGAAGGTGGTGAAAGCCCGCAATATCGTTCTGGAATGAAAAAGGAGTGAAGATGACTAAAGCAACAAGCTCAATCTCTACACCGAAGGCACGCCTTAGCCCAGACCTGCGCCTGGTGTGGTTATTTGGGCCCGGTGCGGACTCCAAGGCGCATCAAGAAATGGCCAAGGTTGGTGCCCAAGTATTGATCCAAGATCTTGAAGATTCCACGCCCCCGAATTTGAGAGCCCATGCTCGTAGCTTAGCGGCCTCTTTGTACCCTGCCTGGCATCTTGCTGGGGCCTTGGTTTGCGTGAGAATCAACTCATTGGACTCTGAGGGCTTGGTTGACCTTGCATCCGTCATGCCATATCGCCCAGACATTATCGCCTACCCTAAGGCGGCAGGCGCTGAGGCCATGCGTGCACTCGATCAAGCCATCACGCTTGAGGAGCAGCGCGTTGGCACAGCACCCGGCAGTACCGAAATTCTTCCCGTATGTGAAACCGCCTTAGGAGTAGTCACCTTGCGCGACATGGTCGCCGCGAGCACCAGAATAAAAGCGGCACTACTCGGCGCTGAAGATTTGGCCACCGATCTTTGCGCAGAACGCGGCCAGGACGCGATTGAGCTGGACTATGCGCGCCGACGCTTCCTACTTGAATGTCGCGCCGCGGGTATCGAACCCGTGGACGCTCCCTTTACCTTTACTGACTCTGCGGCGGCTGTTCTGGAGGCTCGCTACGCGCGCCGCCTGGGCTACCGCAGCAAGAGCACCGTTACAGCCGCACATGTCGCAGGCTTGATGGAGGCCTTGTCTCCAAGCCCCGGTGAAATCGTTCAAGCTCGCCTTCTCGTGGCCACCTTCGAGGCGGGTAGAGCCAGGGGCGAAGACAGAGTACGGCTAGGCGAGCATTGGATCGAAGTGCCCACCTATCTCAACGCCAAGCGCCTACTGGAGCGAGCTCAAGCTTTGGGCGCGTAGTGTGTGGTCACATTAGAGTGCTACTCCCTACTAACAGTAGGCTACGCCCTGGGTATTGACATAGAGCGAGTAAACCGACGTGCTTGCCGCCATGAACAAGCGATTACGATGGACTCCGCCGAAGCACAGGTTCGCGCAACGCTCAGGCAGGTCGACACGACCAATCAGCTTGCCCGCAGGGTTGAAAATATGGACCCCATCCAAGCCTGCCTCCCCCATGCCCCAACCACACCAAAGATTGCCATCAACATCCAAACGAAAGCCATCGGGCGTACCTTTTGGGCCAGCATCAATCACCGTGCGCCGATTCGAGAGCTTGCCATCCTTTGAGACATCGTAGGCCAAGATGGTGCGTGGCACCGACCGCGACTCGACGATGTAGAGGATTGATTCATCGGGTGAGAACGCTAAGCCATTGGGCATGTTGATGCCCTCGGCCGCTACGCTCAGTTTGCCTGATACATCTAGTCGGTAGACCTGGGTTGGTAATTCCGGATCGGCTTTCTCGCCTTCGTAGTAGCCAAGAATCCCGAAACTGGGATCCGTGAACCATACCGAACCATCGGACTTGCAAACGATGTCATTGGGTGAGTTCAGTCGCTTACCCTCGAATCGATCCGCCAGGCTGATCACTCGACCATCGTATTCAGTACGCGAGACACGACGATGGCCGTGCTCGCAGGTGAGCAGTCGCCCCTGACGATCACGGGTATTTCCGTTGGCATTGCCAGAAGGCCCGCGAAAAACACTGGTATTGCCCGTGCTTTCGTCCCAGCGATAAATTCGATCACCCGGCACATCGCTCCACAACAGGCTGCGAGAATCGCCCATCCACACTGGTCCTTCGGCCCATCGAAAGCCCGTGGCCAAGCGCTCGATTTTGGCCAGTGGCAAACGGTACTTCGCAAACGATTCATCGATCACCACCACGGCAGGATCGGGATAACGTGGGCTTGGCGTCCAGTCTTGACTCATTGCTCTTGTCCTTTAATGCGGGTTTGCTTCACTGTGGTATTCGCTGACGACCTAATGTTGGACCAGCCAGGCCCAAGCACTCAAACTAAAGAAAGCACCGACCGTGCTCAGCATAATAATCGCGGCGCAGCGCTCCACATTGGAGCCATTGCGCTCCGCGAAAAGAAACACCGAGCCAGCTGTAGGCAGGGCCGCAGCAAGGAGAATGACTGAGGCCTCAAAGCGACCCACTCCAAACACGTAAATGCCCAGCATCCAGGCAAGGAGCGGATGGAAGACTAACTTGGTCACCACAATAATCCAGGTATCACTTTGGATTTTTGGCCTCTCGGGTCGGAACAAAGAAATGCCAATGGAGAACAGAGCCACGGGACCGGCCGCCGTGCCTAGTAATCGCAGCAACTCATCCACGGGCTTGATAAACTCAAAATTTAAGGCGGAGACCAAGAGACCGGCTAGAATCGCCCAAATGAGGGGGTTCTTGGCAACCCCAAGCAAGGATTGCTTGACGGTATTCACCCAAGTTTTGGAGTCGCCACCCTGTTGCGCAGCAGTGGCCAGAGCGGCTGACACAACGATCAAGAGATCTGCAATGCCCGCCGCGATCATCGGTGCAATCGCCTTACTCCCCATCAGCGCGGGGATAATCGCAAAGCCCATGTAACCCCAATTGGACCAGGTCGCGCACATGCCGCCATAGCCCGCATCACGCCAGGTTTCGTGATCCCCCCAGCGCAATCCCACCACGGTCACGGCGAGCACCGCTAAGCCCGCCAGCGCATAGGTCGCAAACACAGGGGGGTTGGCGATACTCGAAAACGGCGATCCTGCGGCGAATCGGAACAGCATCGCGGGCAGAGCAAAATAGAGCACAAAGGTGTTGAGCGCACCGACCGCCTTGCCATCTAATTTACCTGTGCGCGCCGAGACATAGCCCAGAAGTACCAAGGCAAAGAAAGGAATGGTGACGTTAAAGATTGAAATCAACGGGGCAACATCAATGAGCGTTGCTCGCCTGGCAACGATTGGCTCAGCGTGGAATGTCGAGCGTGAAGCTATTTTCCTGAGGTTTACTCAAAAAACCCATCTTCATGCGTACATCCAAAATACCGCTCTCTAGATTTGGAGTGATGGCACAAGAGATACTGCCCTGGTCTAAAATAATGGTCTCACCGTCTTGCAGGGGTAAATACTTGCCGAGATTAGTACTCGACATCTTCTCAGCTTCCTGAACGTACCGAAATACGTAGCCCTCAGCAATCATGATCGAGACATTTCCGCCGACCAGCGAGCCAGCATACTTCCAATGAAAGCGGCTCGGTATCGTAATGTGCAGTTTCTTTGCATCTGCCTTGTCGCGAACAATTTCACCGATACCGCAGGGTTTGTCACTGGTTTCGATAGCATTGCCTTGCGCTAGGGCACCGCCAGAGAGTCCTACGAAAAAAGCCAAGAAAGCAAACTTTGAAAGCAATAATATTGTGGAGCGCATGGCAGAAGCAGTTAGGAACATTGGACCACCGAATCAATTCAGAAACAGCGAACTATTAAACAGCCTTGAAGAGTCTTCAGGGAGCGGTTTTAGGCCAAGGCCCGGCTGATAAGTATACGTTGGATATCGCTCGTGCCTTCATAGATTTGCGCAACTCGTACATCGCGGTAAATACGCTCCACAGGGAAGTCGCTCACGTAGCCATAGCCACCATGAATCTGAATCGCGTCCGAGCAGACCTTTTCCGCCATTTCACTGGCAAATAGCTTCGCCATCGCCGCTTCCTTGAGGCAGGGCAGTCCCGCATCCTTGAGGTTCGCCGCATGCAAAATCAA
>JANLRI010000519.1:0-8250 GCA_031361565.1 Betaproteobacteria bacterium
CGGCCACCCAGTTTGAATCACTGCTGTCGAGCGCGATATCCGCACCATACTCATGGAGTCGGGCGCGTCTGCCGGGATGAGTGGAAGTTCCTATCACCAGAGCTGCCCCCATCAGCTTGGCGATACGCATCGCCATCAGACCCACACCCGAGGACGCACCTTGGATCAGCACGCTCTGGCCGGACCGCAGCGCACCATTCGTCACCACCGCATCATGCATCGTCTGCAAGGCCACCGGCAGACAGGCCGCCTGTTCAAAACTCATGCCGACATCCGGAAAATGCATTACTCGGCCCAGATCGGCGACGGCGTATTCGGCAAAGGCCCCCTTGCCCGAACACATGACTCGATCACCGATTTTGAATCCGCTCACCTTCTCGCCCAGGGCCGAGATCTCGCCCGACCATTCCATGCCAAGGACCGTGCCGGGCCCGCCAGCGGAGCCATGCTTGTGCCCGGCCAGAAGCCCCAGGTCGGCACGGTTCAACGCGCCCGCGCGGACCTTCACCAAAACTTCTTCAGGCCCAGGTTCGGGCGTGGGCTGATCCTGAATGGCAAGGCCCTGTGTTCCAAGTACGGCAGCTTTCATGTTTTCATTTCCTTTAAGACCTTACTTTAAGTGTGATTCTCAGTTTGCTTGCGCATGAATATTGCGCAAGCGTCGCTCCATCACGCATTGATCCGCAAGGCCATAGTAGCCTCCGGCCCTGAGCCCAACCTCGCGAAACTGCGCCCGCTCATAAAACCTCTTGGCCCGGACATTACTCGACTTGAGTTCTAGTTTTACCGTTGCGGCGCCCGCGACTTCGGCGCAGCGCATCAACCAAGCGAGAACCAAGCCGCCGACACCGTGGCCTTGCATGGAGGGCGCCACTGCCAGCAACGCGAGATGGGCATGCTCATCAAGAAACTGCATGATCCCAAAGCCCGCAAACCGGCGGGCGCCGCCATCCTCATCAGGCAACTCGGCTACAACAACATTATGCTCAGGGTCTGCACTGCAGCGCAGAACTCTCGGTTCGACCCAGCGCCAGGGCAAGCCGACTTCGATCGTGTCGCGCGATAGCGCGGCGATCACATTCGCATCGGCGGGCCTCGCAAGGCGAATCTGGACTTTAGTCATGCTCAACATCCAGGCACAAAATGCCTCATGATAGTCTGGGATGCACCCAAGGTGAAAGAGCGCTGATGGAATTTCAGGCCTTTAGTAGCGTTTTACACGCCGCCTGATAAATCAATTTGTGCGGCCCCCCAGGACACATCAAGGCGCCGTACTGTCATACTTTGAAAATGAAAGATTACCCATCGCTTCCAGTTCGTTATGCGCTTGAGGAGCGCACCATTGGTCGAATACTGGCCGATAAGGCAATCCGAATACCGTATCGTACTTTCCTGATTTGGCAGGATCGGCGGTATAGCTACGCTCAACTTGAATCACTGACCAATCGCTACGCCAACGGATTTTCGGCGCTGGGTATCCAGCATGGCGACCATGTCGCTGTGATGATGCCCAATGGACCCGAGTTTTACTGGGTGGTTTGGGGGCTTGCCAAGTTGGGCGCCGTGGGCGTGCCGCTGAATACTGCGGCCAAGGGTGATATGTTGCGCTACTTTATCGACCAGTCAGATAGCGTTTGCCTAGTGGTCGATCAGCAATGGTTGGAACGACTCGCGCCTCTGGCCAAAGAATTGCCCAAGGTCAAGCAATACCTGGTTGCGCGCAGCGATGCAAAAAATGATGCGCGGAGTAAAGAACAGAACGATCCACAGAATAACAAACTTAGAGATGCACGAAGCAAAACGCGGGCCGTGGCGCTGCCAGGGGTAGCGCAGGGGATCTTGGCGGCTCGCAATACCATTTCCGGGTCTGCTCCGATTCGTGACCTCGTCGAGATCGTATCTGAGGATGATACGGCCCCTCCTCTTGAGCGAGTCAAGTACAGCGACCCCCATTTGATCGTGTACACCTCGGGTACCACCGGGCCATCGAAGGGTGTGATGTGTCCGCATTCGCAGGCCCTTTTTGTGGGCATGCAAATAGCCAGCGATTATGGCTATCAAACTGACGATGTGCTCTTTACCTGCCTGCCGCTTTTTCACGTCAATGCGCTGTGGTATTCCAGTTGCGCTGCGCTCTGGGCTGAGTGCAGCATTGCCTTGTCCGCGCGGTTCTCGGCCAGCGCGTTCTGGGACGAAATCTGCACCATGGGCGCCACTCAATTCAATGCGCTGGGCGCCATGGGCAATATCATTGTCCAAATTCCGCCGGGAGATTACGAACGTCAACATCGCCTGCGACAGTGCATGTTGGTACCGATGCAAAAGTCTCTTTATGATGAAGTACGAAAGCGTTATGCCGTGAAGATCACCGCCGTCTTTGCCATGTCGGAGAATTTTGCAGTGACTAATTTCGTGCCCGATGATCGCTTGGACAAAGTCGGCTCGGCAGGTTCCCCACGCGGCGCTTCATGGATCAAGATTATCGATGATGAAGGCGCTGAACTGCCTTCCGGAGAAGTCGGTGAAATCCTGGTGAAGCCTAGGCAACCGGGCAGCATGATGCTGGGCTATTACAACATGCCCGAAGCAAGCGCCCAGGCTTTTAAAGATGGCTGGTTTTGCACAGGCGACCGGGGCTATCTCGACAGTGACGGTTATATGTATTTTGTGGATCGAAAGAAGGAGGCGATACGCCGACGGGGCGAGAATATCTCGGCCTACGAAGTCGAGATGATTCTCTCCAAACATCCCGCCATTTTGGAAGTTGCGGCCATCGCCGTACCCTCAGAAATGAGTGAGGACGAGGTCATGGTGTATGTGGTACTCAAACCTAACCAAACACTTACCGAGCGCGAGGTGATCGCGTTCGGCGCACAGCGCATGATCTATTTTATGGTGCCTAGATTCGTTTCATTCATCGACCAACTGCCCAAGACAGCGACGGAAAAGATCGAGAAGTACAAGCTCCAGCAAGATGCCAAGACGCGTCGTGATAGCCTGTGGGATCGCGAACGCGAAGGCATCGTCCTTAAACGGTGAGTCCTCGTGGTGAGACCTGATGATGAGCTTTTGGGCGAAGCCTAGTGTGCTGATCCACCCTGTTCCTTGAAATGAAAAGTTAATATGAAAAGCGCTGCAATTTTGGGTTACGCTGCGGTGCCAGTGGGTTCGTACCAGCGCCGCACAGGTGACGACGCCGTGCTTGAACATGAGCTTGCCAGTAGCGTCGTGCGCGAGGCCATGACGATGGCCGGCTTGGGCAAAGAGGACATCGAGGGCGTGGTGGTTGCGCATCCCGGCGACCATACGCGACAAGGTTATTTCCACACCTTTTTGACGGCCTATCTGGGCATTCGTGCGCGCGCAAGCGTGCTGCAAGTGCTCGGCAATGGCATGACCGGCGGGCACTGCTTTGATCAAGCGGTATTGCAGGTCGCGAGTGGACAAGCGCTATGCACGCTTGCCGTGGGTGCACATTTCGAAACCGCTATACCGACTTCTACTCATTTGGACTACAGCATTCGCCTCACAGGTGATGTGGATTTTCAATCAATCTTTGGTGCGGTACCCATTGCCTGGTATGCCATGGATGCACAGCGCTATCTTTACGAATATGGCGTCTCCCGGTCGACACTTGCGTCCATTGCGCTGAAAAATCGCGAGCATGCCATGCGCAATCCTATGGCCCAATATCGCTCCGCCTTAAGCCTCGACGAAGTCTTGAATGCGCGACCCATTGTAGAACCGCTGGGCCTCTATGAAGTACCCGGACGAGCCGATGGCGCGGCCGCGCTCGTGATCGTCAGTGAAGAGCTTGCCAAGGCTAGTGGCCGACCCTATGTACTGGTGCGCTCTCGTGGCTTCGAGCACGAAGGCCAACATCAAATGTCAGACCAGGGCAGTAATGCGCTCGACTACAACACGCTCAGACAGGCATCAAGTCGCGCCTTGTTGGATGCCAAGCTGAGCCTGAAGGATATTGGTACTTTCCAGCTTTATGCCCCTTGCACCGTGGTTGAAGCGCTTGCCAGCGAAGCCTTGGGCCTCTTCGCGCCGGGTCGTGGAGCCGATGCAGCACAGGTCGGTACGACTCGGTTTGATGGGTCAACTCCAATCAATACCTGTGGCGGCTGCCTGTCGCGCGGCCACCCTCCCGAAGTGTCGCCACTTTACGATGTGATTGAAGCCTGCATGCAATTGCTGGGCCGCGCGGGCGAGCGACAAGTCTCGCGCCATGAATTTGCACTAACCGCGAGTGAATTGGGTAAGTACAACGCCGCCTTGGTGCACGTACTTCAGGCGCTGCAATGATGGAGCGCTTACCTGAAGTCCAAATGCAAGGCCCGCGCCCTTTTCCTCCACGCGTGTCGGGTTTTACCCAGCCTTTCTGGCGGGGGCTCAATGCAGGCCGTTTGCTGTGCACCCGCTGCAAGACATGCGGCCAGCAAAGCTTCCCGCCCCGCAACCTCTGTCGAGCGTGTTGGAGCACGTCGTTAGAGTGGGTTGAATTAAGTACAACCGGCAAACTCTACAGCTTTACCCGCATTCATGTCGCGCCGCAGGCCTTTAGGTCCGACGCGCCTTACTCGATTGGCATCATTGATCTTGAGCGAGGCCCCCGTATGATGTGCCGACTCATCGGCGAAATTCGGCCGGAGCACATGGGCGCGAGCATGAGCATGTTAGTGCTTCTTTACGATGACGGACCCTTGTTTGGAGCGAGGCTCAACATCAATTTGAGCGAACCTGTATCACAGACCAAATAAGTAGCTTACCGTAGGCTTGGCTCCAACAAACGCTGTCACGTATTAAATCGACAAATAGCGCTGCTTGATTTCTTCGTTGTTGCCAAGCTCTGTAAGACTTCCACTGTAAACGCTGGTGCCGCGATCAATGACCACAGCGCGGTCAGCAAGCCCCAGGCAGAAATGAAGATTCTGCTCGGCCAACACGATGGTAGTGCCGAGCTTACGCAAGGTTTCAATTAAGTCGCCAATCTTCTGAACCATGATAGGTGCGAGGCCTTCGCTAGGTTCGTCCAGTAGAAGCACGCTGGGATTGCCCATCAGCGCTCGCGCTACGGTGAGCATTTGTTGCTCGCCACCCGAGAGCTGTCCGCCTAGGCGGGCTTTCAACGGAGCCAGCAAAGGCAGCATGTCGTAAATGCGCTCAACCGTCCATTCATTGCGACCGTCCAGGCCCTTCTTCACGGCGATCTCCAGATTGTCCTGCACCGAAAGCTCTGGAAAGATCTGGCGATCCTCAGGAACATAACCGAGGCCCGCTTTCGCCATGACGTGGGGTGGTTGACCACGCATTTCGCGCCCGAGCAATTGCACGCTGCCCTTTTTGGGTATGAGGATGCCTGCAATGGCCTTGATCGTCGAGCTCTTGCCTGCCCCATTGCGCCCGAGTAGTGCCAAAGTCTCGCCCCTATTCACCGAAAGCGACATTCCAAAAAGAACCTGGCTCGTGCCGTAAAAACCGTCAAGCGCGGAAACTTCCAGGACGGGAGTGCTCATGCAGAGGCACTTTCAGGCTTCGCCTGGTTCGGTTGAGTTTGGCCTTGCATTTGAGCGAGTGGTGTCTCGTTCGGACGGCCAAGGTAAGCCTCAATGACCTCGGGATTAGAACGCACCTGCTCTGCCGTGCCTTGCGCGAGTAGTTTGCCGTAACACAACACAAAGATGTGCTGAGCCACACGAAACACGATCTCCATATCATGTTCGATGAGCACAACGGTCAAGCCACCACGTTTCCATAAAGCATGAACAGTTTCGATCATTTTTTCGCGCTCTTCAGGCCCCATGCCGGCCACCGGCTCATCAAGCAGCAAAACTTTGGGCTTGAGTACTAGAGCGAGCGCCAAATCCAGCAGCTTCTGGTCGCCGTGCGAAAGATTGCCGCTCACCACATTCGCCTTGGAGCTCAGATGTAGTTGCTCCATCACCTCGTACGCGCGATCTCTCGTTGCGGCTAAGGGAAACCGACCACGCAGGCTGGCGGACTTGCCGATAGGAGACATGAGTGCCGCACGAAGAGATTCCTCTACCGTGAGCGACTTGAAAAGCTTGGCAACTTGAAATGCTCGGCCCACACCCAGGCGCACAATCTCGTTGCCAGGCTTTCCCACAATCTCTTGCCCATCCAGTTTGATGCTTCCCGAATCCGGTGGGAACACGCCAGAAATCAGATTGAAGAAGGTGGTCTTGCCCGCACCGTTCGGCCCGATCACGGCGCGCAGCGACTCTTTTGGAAAATCCATGGAAACGTCTTGCGTCGCATGCACGCCGCCAAAAGACTTCGTCAAATGTTGGATCTGCAACATCAGGAAGGATTTCCCTTTCGCTTGGCGTAAAACTGCAACACGAAATCCAGAATGCCGCGTTTAAAGCCCAAAGCAAAAATCAACACGACGATGCCTAGAGCAATACCGTGCGACTCGGTAAAACGCGTGATCTGGTCATTAAAAAGTTGAAGCAAAGACGCGCCGACCACGGGCCCGAGGAAAACATTCAGGCCACCCATCATAATCATGAAAATCGCCTCGCCCGACATCGTCCAATAGCTAAATTCCGGAAAAGCGCCCGACACAAAGAGGGCCATGATCACACCGCCAATGCTAGCAAAACAAGCGGACAATACAAAGGCATAGAGTCTGATGCGCCAAACATTGATACCCAGGAAAAGCGCGCGATCCGAGTTGTCACGAACCATACGCAGCGTGTAGCCAAAGGGAGATTGAAGGATCAAGCGCATCAAGAGCAGACACCCCACGCCAAGGACGCAGGAAAACCAATAAAGATGGTGAAAATCCGCGAGATTGATTCCCATAAACACTGGTCGAGGCACCCCGCCCGTGAGGCCCTGATCACCACCGGTAAGATCAATCCATGAAAGAATAACCCGGTAAATCAACATCTGAAAGGCCAGCGTTAGAAAGGAAAAATAGATCTCTTTCAAGCGAACACAAATGGCTCCCACGCAAAGACTTAATACGGCCGTAAATGCAAGGGCGCCAAGAATGGCGACCGGAATCGGCGTGCTGGCCTTTTGCATTAAGAGTGCAAAGCCGTAAGCCCCACTGCCAAAGAACATCGCATGCCCAAAAGAGGTCATGCCACCATAACCGACCAACATGTTCAAAGAAGTGGCGAGAATTCCCAAAGCAGCAACCCGAATCACAAAATCAAGAGTGACGCGTGACGAAGTGAGCAGAGGCACAGCCAATAGCAACAAAAGCACGATGAGTGCGAAGCCCAGATCTCTTGCATTCGTCGCCTTCATGCGCGACGATCCTGTTTACCCATGAGTCCGCTGGGTTTAAGAATGAGAATGAGTGCCATCGCAACGAACATCAAGCCTTCAACAAAGATCGGGAATCCAATCGCACCGTAGGAACGCACCACGCCAATCAACAAGGCACCCACCAGCGCACCACTTACCGAACCCATGCCTCCGATCACCGTCACAATGAAGGACTCAATCAGGATGGAGAACCCCATGCCTGCGGAGGTGGAACGTACTGGCGCCGCCAAGGCTCCAGCCAGGCCAGCCAATAAACCACCACATGCAAAAACTCCGGCATAGACAAGATCGGTATTGATGCCTAAAGCCGATGTCATGGTTTTATTTTGCGAAGATGCCCTAACGATCTTACCAATCTTGGTTTTGGCCAAAACCAGCCAAAGCACGATTGCAATCAGGCTCGCAATAGCGATCAAGGCCAGGTAATACACCGGGATCACTCCCCCGGCAATGATCAACGGAGGTAATTGAAATACTGCGGGCATGCCCATCGAACGAAAATCCGCACCCCAAACGAGTTTCACGACATCATCCATGATCAGGATAAGGGCATAGCAGACGAGCAACTGCATAAGCACGTCCGCGTCATAAACGCGACGCATCAAGAGGCGCTCAAAAAACACTGCGAAAAGCGCCACTCCCGCACCCGCCGCGAGGACGGCTACGAGGAAGCTGCCCGTCAGTGCGTAAGCGGAGAGCGCCAGATATGCGCCCAACATGTACAGCGATCCATGAGCGAAATTCACGACTCCCAGGACTCCAAAAATCAAGGTGAGTCCGGTCGCCACCAAAAACAGTAGCGCGCCAATGATGAGCGCGGTGGAGGTCTGAGTGACCAAGCAAGATACCGAGCCTAGGCACTCCCAAAGTGCGGTGAGGTTCACTCAGTGCCCTGCTATGCCCAGCCTTTGCTTTTCTTCCACTCTGCCTCAAGTTCCTTGA
>JANLRI010000168.1:0-8787 GCA_031361565.1 Betaproteobacteria bacterium
CACGGCCAAGCCGCCCACTCCCATGATCGGGCCGATCGACAGGTATTTGTTATAGCCCCTCTTGAGCATTTCCGGCACCATCAAGGAGCCGAGCAAGGCACAAGCGCCCATGCTTGAACCCGCTGGACCAGCGTAGGCCGTGCCCCCTAGAAGGGTGACATAGGAAAGCCGCGCGGGGACGTTGCCCAACAACTTATCGGTGGCATTAAAGAAGCGTTGGGCTAAGCCGGTGGTAAAGAACAGATCGCCCATCAAAAGAAACATCGGAATCGGCACCAAGGCGAAACTGGTGATGCCCCCAAAGCCGTTATTCAGAACCTGAGCGATACCTTTGGAACCGCCCATGAACACCATGGCTGCGATGACATTGACGCCGAGAAAGGCAATCGCCACCGGTAAGCCGATGAGCATCAAACCAGTGACTGATCCGAACAAGAGCGCGCAGGCCCAATACCATTCCATGTCTCTAATGTCCTGCGCGGGTCGTGAAGTGAAACTGCATCAAATACTGAGGCATGAACTAAGGAGCCGTGTCGTGAAGAATTTGCTCGACGGCGGATTCCAGATAGTTTTCGCGCAGAACAAAGAAGCGCAAGAACTCCAAGGCCATCATGCCGAAACAAATTGGAAAGAAGATGGTCAGCATCCAACGTGGCATATCGAAGGAGCGCACATCTTTTGCGGCTTGCTGAAAATCGTCCCAGGTGATTACGCCGCCATAAAACGCTAGCACCATACAGATCAAGGCACACATCAGGCAGGTCGCGCGCGCCAGCCCTTGACGCAGCCCATGAGGTAGGTTGGTCGTCACAATTTCGACGAAGACATGGCCTTTGTCGCGCACCAACCAGGGCGAGCCCAACAAAGGCACCAGGAGTAGGGCGTACTCGGTAAAGGTAAATAAATGCGAGGAGCTTTGCGTACCTAAATTCCGCAGAACCACATCAATCGTGATACTCACCATCATCGCAAACAACAAAAACCCTGCTATCCAAGCCAGGGCATTGACGAGTTTGTCGTAGAGCTTCAACACTGAGAATCGATTGCGGCCAAACTCAGGGCGCTAATAGCTTCAGGCCTTGGTCGTAGCCTTCGATGCCGCCCGCTTTCTCCATGCGCTCTTTCATACGAGCGAACGACGCGGCACGTGCACCTTCAAGGAATTTTTTCTGACCTTCAGCGCTCAAACTCACCGTTTTGATGCCACGCTTTTCAAGCTCCACCAGCTCTTTCTTGCGCAGTTCACCGAGTTCACTCAAGCTGGAGATTTCATGCTCAATGCCCGCCTTGGTGAGAATCTCCCGCGACTTCGCGGAAAGGCTGTCCCACTTCTTTTTATTAATCTGAATGGTCAAATCCGTGGAAAAGAAAGCCGGGTTGACGCGATACTTGATAAATTTGTCCCAGTTGGCATCCATCAAGCCAATTTCCGTCCACCCCATCATATCGATGGTGCTGCGCTCGAGCGCGGTATAGATCTCTGGTGAGTTGACGTTGATGACTTGCGCGCCCAGGTAGTTGGTAAAGAAGGCGTTGTAGATGGCATTGCCACGCATCTTCACGCCCTTAATGTCGAGGTTGCCCTGTGCGTCAAGTTTCGGCTCTTTCGTGCTCCACAAATTAAAGCGAATGCCACTATCGACCCAGCCCAGGAGGTGAACACCGGCGCGCTTTTCATGCGCGGCACGCAAATATTCGTAGCCCCCGTTTTTGCGAGCAGTGGGACCATCGATTGTAGACGCTGAAACCGCATCGCACTCCGGTACCGCAGCCGCATAAAAGGCACAAGCGGCGTAAACCATATCCACGACACCGGTGCGCACAGCATTGGCCTGCTCCATCATGCCAATCGCTTCGGGGCCGCCACGCACGCTGATCTCAAACACGCCCTTGCCGGCCTCATTGGCCTTTTTGACGAAGTTCAAGAAACTTTTGCTATAAACGAAATTCGAGGGGAAGGCGTGTACCGCCGAGATTTTGTCTTCGGCCAGGGCCGGGGTGGCGGACAAGGCCGCGATCAGCATCGCACCAGCACTCGCCAAGGAAACAATCCACTTTTTCATGTCATTCTCCAAATATTAGGGGGCCGGGCGGCTACGCTCTGCGGCGAAATGTCGTATACGACAATCCTACCTGAATTTACTCAATGCGACGCGCGGCCTTGCCTAGCCGTGATTCAAAAACTCGTCGATCGACAGTTGCGAAGGCTTGGCAAAGTTTGAGCGACGACTCACGCCAATGCCGCACTGGCGGCGCAGATCGATCGCCGCGATGGCCTGCTTGGCGATCACCGACAACCCGTTGATGATCGGTGCACCGCCCATGGCCGCTCCGTGTACACCGCCATAGAGCAACATCGGTAGGCCACCGGCCGGGACGATGACATCTGCACCGGCATTGAGCAGGGCATTTACCTCGCGCTCAAACTTTGGGTACAGTGCCTTATAGCCTTCAGGGGACGCGAAGGCGTCCATAAAGTCACTCACCTTGGCGTCTACTGCCCGCACTCCAACGACTCTTTGTTGCATACCGTAACGGTTAATTTGGTCCTCATGCCAGGGAATAAAAATGGGATTAATGGTGATCAGGCCGAGTTTTCGTCCCAGCATGAGCGAATAGGTCAGCGTGGTTTCGCCCAGCCCGAGCACCGGGATATCGACCAGCGATTTGCATTCGGCAAGCCCCGCGTCTTGGAAATGGGTAATTGCTACGGCGTCATAGCCCTGCTTTTCTGCTTCAACCGAATTCTTCATAAAGGTTCGCGCCATGCGGAACTCGGTCACGGCATGGGTGGTGGTCGCAGGCGGGTTAGCGCCATTGAAGGAAAAGTCCACCTCCGGCCCGAGCACCTCAGCCATATGCTTTTCCAGCCTGGTGATGTAGGGCGAATGCTGGTCGCGACCCGTCGCACCTTGGAACCAAATGCGGTGGCGCGGTTGGGTGATTGCGGAGCTTGCCATGATGAGTCCTAAAGTAATTTTACGGAAGCGATCTACTTCAGTATTTGAAAGAGATTATTGCGATCATCGGTCCAAGGCTTAAGCGATGATTCCGGTTTTAACCGGTCCGGCCGATGCAAGCCCTTGTCCTTATCCGGCTTCGCCGTCACTGCCTCAACCGCTGCCTGTTTATCCAACCAGTCGATAAAGGCCTGACTCTTCGTCACCAAGACCCAGTCCGAGCGATACAAATAACTCTCGTCGCCAGGATCATCTAACCAGCGCAAGGTGGTATAGCCGACATCGGCACCTAACTGAGCGACCACAGGCTGTAAGTCTAGATAGCGATTACTGATATGAAAGGCAATCACCCCTGCCGGCTTGACGTGACGTGCGTAAAGCTTGATCGCCTCACGGGTAATCAAATGCACCGGTATCGAGTCACTGGAAAAGGCGTCTATCGCTAATACATCGAAACGCTGATCGGTCTCACGCTCCAACACGAGGCGTGCATCACCCAAGGCACTGGTGATGTTGGCTGCGCTATCTCTTAGAAAGGTGAACTTGGTTTGCGCAAAGTTCAGCACTTGGGGATTCAACTCATAGACACGGTATTCATCGCCTTTGCGTCCATAAGCAGCCAGGGTGCCCACGCCCAGGCCAATCAACCCCACCTTCTGCGGGCTTGCCTGGTCCTGCGTCTCGCGTGTGCCCATGATGGCTCGACCAATCCCGGATTGATCGCCATAATAGGTGGTCACCAGGTTTTTGAACTTCTCGGCCCGATACTGCTCGCCGTGCGTGATTACCCCGTGCAAGAGGCGCCACTTCGCGTTCTCCGAACCCTCGGCTGCGGTAGCGCGTATCCGCAAGGTGCCGTAAAAATTCCGGTCCATAGCCACGGTGTCTTTGCGCACATGGTCGGCATGATAGAAAAAGAAGAAGCCACAGGCGACCACCGAAGCCAAAGCAAGGGGCTTTACCCAGCCCCCGGAGAACCAGGCCACTAAAATCGCGAACACGAGCAGGGCGAGCGGAAATTCCCAGTAATAACTAAATAACAGCGGCGCGACGACACCGCACAGCAGGCCACCCACAGCACCGCCCAGAGAAACCATCAGGTAAAAGCGCGTGAGGTGCTGAGGCGTGGGTTTACGTGCAACCAATTCGCCGTGGCAGACCATACATAAAACGAACAAGCCTAAGGCATAAAGTGGCACCGCTTGCTCAATATGCATAATCCCGCTCTCGAACAAGCCACCCAAGCCATCGCTCGTCAGCCCATCGGCGTTCAAGCGATAGTTGAGTCCGGCCATCAACATCGCCACGATCAGGGCTGACAAAGGCAGATACCAAGCCCGACGGTACCAACCCTTCCCGTCAAAGCAAAGTATAAAAGTGATCAGATAGATGGCCAGAGGTAGAACCCAAAGAAAAGGGATCGAGGCCACGTTCTGAGTGATGTGGATGGTGACAGTGAGGAGCATCACCGACCCCAGCGCCGCCAGCACCAGCCATAAGAGCTGCTCATTCAGTTTCAACGGGGCGGTTTCTGAGAGGGCGGAATGCTGCACTAGAGCTAAATCCTTAGACAGATCCTGAGCTTGATCGCCTTCAGCACTCTTCTGAGATAACCAGCCCGTCACCACCGCCAAGGCCACGAAACAGCCGTAGCCGAGGCTCCAACCCCAGGACTGAAGCTTGCCGCTCGCAAAAGGCTCAATGAAAGGCGGGTAGATGATTAAGGCCGCCATTGAGGCAACATTCGATAGAGCATAGAGGCGATACACATTCACACTCTTGCCAGCGCTCGCCGACGGGCTCGATGATGGGTTTGCCGAGGCTGGAAAGCGCTTCACAAACCAAGCCTGTACCAAGGGGCCTGTGGTCGAAAGCATGAAGTACGGCAAACCAATCGTCACGAACAGGAGCAGCAGAATGCGACCAATTGGGTTGTCTGCATCGATCGGTTTGAAGCTAGGTGACGCCGTGATCGGCAAGAGTGCAAGGCTGAGAATCAGCAAGCCCGCATGGACGGTTACCTGTTTTTTGAGCGACAGGCGCCGCGTCATAAAGTCCGAATAAAAATAACCCGCCAGAAGCACGCATTGGAAGAACACCATGCAGGTGGTCCAAACGGCCGCCGAACCACCGAACCATGGCAAGATTTGCTTGGCAATGATGGGCTGCACCAGAAACAGCAAAAAAGCGGAGAGCGCAATGGTGGCGCCGTAATAAAGCATTAAATTTCCCGGCTGAGTGTTGAGGGCATGGTTTTCAGGACAGTACGGATCAAGGTGTTGCTCGAAATGGGCGAAGGATGGCTTAGGCGTAAACCTGCAATTGTGCCAATTGTTTTTCCACCGCCTCGCTCCATCCTCGGTTGGCCGCCGGACTGGCTGGGCTCGGATGCAGAATTTGCGCCACCTTAGGAAGACGGGCGATCAACTTAGGAGCCTCTTCATGCGCCAAGGCTTGCTCAATGCGCTTCATTGCGTAGGCGCCAATACCGATCGCCCAGTCTGGCTGCAGCGCCGCCAGAGCAAGTCGCAAATGCTGGTCGCAAACCGCCTGCAAGGCCTTCATGGCAGGGGCAGGAAACTTGTCCGGCGTGAAGTTGCGACCGCCTGCTTCGAGAAAAACTAAAGGGCAATAGTTGAGGACGAAATGTTCACTAAAGAACTGCTCTGCCGTGCCAAAGCGTTGCGCAGCCCAACCCCATAGGCGCCGACCACTCACTTCCGAACGCGTACAGTCAAAACCTTGGATCGGCCTTTTGGGATGCTCGTGCTTGGGCTTGGCAACCGGCATCTCAATGCCCATCCAGTCTCGCACCGCCGCGACTTCACCAAACGGCACGCCAATTTGCATCATGCCGTAAGGCCCGGGATTCATGCCCAGCAAAACCACCCTACGCCGACCATTGCCAAAACGACGAACATAGGCTTCATGCGGCCCCCAGGCGTATTCCAGCGGGTTATACACATGGGTTACGCTGAGCTCTGGGGCAGTGAAAAGACCAGACTCGGTCAGTGCCTTGAGCTGCTGGCTCAGCGCACTTGCAGCGGCAAGCAGGGTGGTATCCACCTGGGCAGTCATGGGCATAAAAAACGGCGCATATAAACACTGTCACAAAGGGATGTTCTTCGATCAATCGAAAGGTGCGACATTATCACCTGCGCACGCAACGTAACATTCAAGGCCAACTGTTGTGATACTTTCTTAAAGCAGGATGGATTCGCCCCTCTTGTTTTTTAATTAAGCGCACCCGAAACGAAGCAATGAGCCGATGAAAACGAATCTTCATGGATGAAAATCGAATCCCGGTCCTGATTGGCTGCGGCCAGGTCACACAACGCGAGCCTGATCTTCACCGCGCGCTCTCGCCTATGGATCTGACAGCGCAGGCCTGTCGCCTGGCAGCGCAGGACGCAGGTCCAGGCGCAAGTTTGCTGGAGGCGATCGATACGATTGTGATGATTCGCTCCTTTGCCGACACCAGTTGGCGTTTTGCTTGCCCCTTTGGACAATATAAAAATCCGCCGAAATCACTGGCGGCACGTCTCGCTGCGCACGCCGCCCAGCGGATTATTTACACACACCCCGGCGGCAACATGCCGCAATGGTCGATCAATCGACTATGCGAAATGGTGACCCGCGGCGAGGTAGGGGCTGCACTGGTGGCAGGTGGCGAGGCGCTGGCGACTCAAAAGGCTGCGCAACGTACAAAACTTTCACTCGATTGGAGTGAAGACCCAGGCGGCGGTTTCGAACAATGGGGCGTGGCCAAGCGTGGTTGGTCTGATGTTGAGGATCGTCACGGTGCGCGCGGGGCAATCTTTTTCTATCCCATGTTTGAGACCGCCATTCGAGCTCATCTGGGCCGCACCCACGAGCAGCATCAGGTCGAAGTGGGTCGGCTGCTGGCCCATTTCGCGAAGGTGGCCAAGAGTAATCCTCTAGCGGATCGTCGCGACGGCTTCGAAGCACAGGCCATTTCTCAGCCTACCGCTGACAACCCCTATATCGGATTCCCGTATACCCGGTTAATGAATGCTAACGCGTACATCGATCAAGCGGCTGCGCTCATCGTCACCAGCGTCGGCCAGGCCAAGCGCCTCGGCATTGATCGTAGTCAATGGGTGTTCTTGCATGGCTGTGCGGACGCCCACGACCATTGGTACGTCAGTCACCGACGCGACTACCACTCCTCTCCCGCCATGCGGGCAGTCAACGAAGAAGCCTTCAAAATGGCCAACACTACTCTCGACAAGATCGGTGCGATTGACCTTTACAGTTGCTTCTCTTCAGCAGTAGAAGTCGCTTGTCAGGAAATCGGTCTGAGTCAAACTGACCCGCGCGGCCTGACCATCACCGGCGGCCTACCCTACTTTGGCGGCCCCGGCAACAACTACGTAACGCATTCCATTGCACAAATGATGCGGACGGTTCGCGCCAAGCCCGGCATGCAGGGCTTGGTAACTGCCAACGGCAACTACCTGACCAAACATTCGGCGGGTATTTATTCCACGGCGCAACCGGCTCGACCGTTTGCGCCGCGCGATCCTGCGATCTATCAGGCACAGCTTGATCAGGTGGCGCGTCCGGCTTTCACCGATTTGGCGGAAGGTTCGGCCCGCGTGGAAACCTATACCGTGATGCATGACCGAGAAGGGCCGAGTAGCGCGATCATCTTCGCTCGTTTGGATGACGGGACTCGGTTGATCGCCAATACTGAGGCCGACCCGCAATTGTGGGCCGAGATGGAGCGCCTTGATTTTATGGGGCGTGCGGGCAAGGTGCACAATGACGGAGAGCGCAACTATTTTGTTCCTCTATGAGATAGCCCGACACAGGGGAGAGTGTTATAAGGGTGGCTTCCACCCTAAAGTCAGTCTCTGATCCCTTGCCCCATGGCCCTCAAGTCCACTATTTTCAAAGCCGATCTGTCGATTGCCGATATTGATCATGCCTATTACGCCGATCATTCCATGACCCTGGCCCGCCATCCCAGCGAAACCGATGAACGCATGATGATCCGCCTGATCGCCCTCGCCCTACATGCCTGGAAGCTGCAAGCGGTGTGCAACAACGACGGTATCCTGGCCTTCGGTGCAGGCCTGAGCAACCCCGATGAGCCCGATGTCTGGCTGCGCGACTACACCGACAGCGCGAAGCTTTGGATTGAAGTAGGTCAGCCCGAGGATCGTCCCCTGGCCAAGGCCTGTGGTAAGTCCGATGAAGTCATTGTGTATTGCTTTCATCATGCCGCTTCGGTGTGGTGGAAGGGCATTCAAGGGAAGCTCGCTCGCTTTGATAAGTTGAGCGTCTTCAACATTCCGTCCGATCAATCACGCGCGGCGGCGGCGCTTGCTGCGAGGACCATGCATCTACAGGCGACGATTCAGGAAGGCGTGCTCATGCTCGGGTCAGCGAAGGACAATGTGCACATCGAGCCCGTGAAATGGCAGTAGGTACGACCCGTTAAAGCATCGCCTCCACATGCACACAGGCGCTTTCCGCCAAGCCCCCTAGGTGATAGCCTCCTTCCAGCATGGACACAATACGTCCCTGACTGTATTTGGTCGCCTGCTTCACTATCCACTGACTCACCCAGGCATAGTCTTCTCTGCGCCAACTCAGGCCACCGAGTGGATCCAAATAGTGGGCGTCAAAGCCTGCCGACACAAAAATCATTTCCGGTTTGAATTCATCAACGGCGCCTTGCCATACACTTTCCACAGCCTGCTTAAGCGCGACGCCTCCCGCGCCTTGCGACAGAGGGACGTTAAACATGTTGTGCCCTAGCGGGTTGGTACCGCTATAGGGGTAGAAGGGGCTTTGAAAA
>JANLRI010000226.1:0-10307 GCA_031361565.1 Betaproteobacteria bacterium
CGACCGCTTTCGAAGTCGGCGCCGCAACCAAAATAATGGCATCGACCTGTCCTGCCATCAAAGCCGCTATAGCGACATCTCCGCCGAGCTCTTGAAAATTTGAATTAGTGCCGTCAATACCGGTTTTTTCGAGCAACTTCCTTGCCGCATACTGAACTCCGGATCCCGCTGCACCGATGGCAATTTTTTTTCCAACCAAATCCGCGAGCCTTTGAACGTCCTTGCCCAGACCATGGAATACCCAAATCGGCTCATAGGCCACGCTGGCAAGGCTTTCCACCCACTCTTTTTGTGCATCCTCCTCAGTCCCTGTTCCACTTTGCACGAAGGCTGCCATGACCGGATAAGGTTGACCGTCGGAGCCCATCTGATTTTGTTTTTGTCGCAAGCGCTCAAGATTTTGGAGCGAGCCACTGGACTCCGCGATTTCGAGGTGAACGCCATGTTTCGCCAAGCGTTTCTTGTATTCCTGAGCCATCCCGAAATAAGCACCGGTCTTGCCCCCCGTGGAAAACATCAAAACCTTTGGTGGGCCCGGGTTAATCATTGTGAAAAACATGATCAGACCAGCGAGGATGGTAAACACTGTCCAGGCGAGCAAGGTGTACAACTCACGATCAGTCAAGGCGTCAAAGTCGCCCACTTTCACTAGGTCCCACACTTGTCGGCGACTTCTTTTTTGCCTTGACAGAATACTGGACTCTCCTATCTGAGTCGTTTGATCTTGAGGTGTTGGATCTTGATGCAATGGTGTGCTTGGGGTATTGATCTCTAGTTTGGCCATATTGCGGAAATCTTAAGGTTATATTTCGAGGCGCGAGACGCTAAGCGCAGTAGGGCGCGATCTTTGCTAATCAACAGGTCGACCCTTAATTCTAAGGCGAGGTCGAGAAACATTTGATCATCAGGATCTTTGCAAAGCAAAAAATGTGAGTGGTCCGCGGCGGTTTCGGCATGCGTGGACAGTCTGTCCGCCTCGGCAAGCGCGACCTGCTGCGCATCTGGGTTCAGGCCGAACATCGGTCGGCCGATCACTTCTTTGAGCTCACCCATCATATATGGAGTGCGATGGCAGGTCGCGGTTTTTTGTTCTAGCGCGTGCCGAAGCCGCGCTACTCGTGGGTCAGAAAAAACCACTAGGTCGAGCCAGACATTGGTGTCGATAATGATATTCATGAAAGCATTAAGATGTCGGCTTCCACGCGACCCTTCCAAAAGTGCAGTTTAATGATCATTGTTGTCTCGCCCGCGAAAACTTTAGACTTTAGTACGATCAGTCAATCCAGGCTGAAAACACTTGCGCCTAGCATGCCGCAGTTTACTGAGGAAGCTAAGACCTTGGTGGATCAGCTTCGGAAATATCCCTCCAAGCACTTGCAAGACTTAATGAGCATTAGCGAGGAATTAGGCGCTTTGAATCATCAACGCTTCCAGTCTTGGGAGGCGACTTTCCCCGCGGCCAAAAGTAAGCCCGCTGTGCTGGCCTTTGATGGCGATGTTTACGATGGTCTGAATGCGAAGGCCTTGACGATTGGTCAACTGCGCTGGGCGAATGAACACCTCAGAATCCTTTCAGGTCTGTACGGAATTTTGCGCCCATTGGATTGGCTTCAACCGTATCGCCTAGAAATGGGGACGGCCTTGCCCAATCTCCGCGGCAAGAATCTGTATCAGTACTGGGGCACACAACTCGCAACTCAGTTGAGTCAGCAGCTCGTGGCGCAAAAGCTCGCCAAAAAATCGAAAGTCTTGGTGAACTTGGCCTCAGAGGAGTACTTCAAAGCGGTGGATTTAAAAACACTGGGCTTTCCCGTACTGACCCCCGTTTTCCTTGACACCGCCGTGGGTGGCTCCGGCCAGTTCAAGGTGATTAGTTTTTTCGCGAAACGGGCTCGAGGTCTAATGGCTCGTTACATCATCGATCACAAGCTTAAAAACCCCGAGGATCTAAAACACTTTGCCGAGTCGGGCTACGTCTTCGACCCTAGTCAGTCTAGAGAACTGACCTGGGTCTTCAAAAGATCGAATGAATCTCATGGCACTGAGATCCGAACTTTAGGAACTACTGCGCTGCGCTGACCTCAACCCGACGAGCTTCCTTGTCGTCACCCGCGCCGGTTGTTTCAGTAGGCTTTTGCATCATGATGCGATCCTCTGGAACGCCTGCGGAGAGAAGAAGCTCCTTAACCACTTTTGCACGATTCTTCGCTAATTCTTGGTTCTTGGTAGCGTCGCCTGTTTTGTCGTGAAAGCCCGAAATGGACAGCTTGGCGGTTGATGAAGCCTTGGCAAAGGTGACTACATCGGACAACAGCTTATTCGTATCCGCTGGTGTAGCGAAAGAGTTCACTTCGAAGTAGATCTTGGCTGGGGTTGGAGCGGCCACTGCTGCAGTTGCGGCGGCTTGGGTAGCAGGGGATATTGCAGGCGAAGGCGTAGCTGAGCCACTTGCGCTATTCGAAGAATTGCTTTCAAACGCAGTCATGATGCCCAAGAGCACGGCCACTGCCACGGCAATGGTCACGGCCACCCCAATGATCCAGCCTACAAAACTGTGGCTGTCTTCTTGTTCATCACTCAAAATCTTCTCCGGAAATAAATATGCAGTCTTGCTGCGGGGGCCTAAATTATAATCGGCTCAGGATCCAAGCGAATGCCGAATCTTTTCTGAACTTCGTTTTGGATTTTTCCGGCAAGCTTCAGAATGTCCTTTCCGCTTGCCTGGCCATGATTGACCAAGACCAAGGCATGGGCCTCATGGACGCCGGCGTCGGCTTCACGCAAACCTTTAAAGCCGCATTGATCAATCAACCAGGCCGCAGAAATTTTACGTTCGCCTTCGCGCAAGCCAGGATACTGAGGAAGCTTTGGATAGTTACGCATCAGGCCTTGTGCGATGCTGGTTTTTACCGAAGGGTTTTTGAAGAAGCTACCGGCATTTCCGATTTTTCGAGGATCCGGGAGTTTACTGCTGCGAATGGCGATGACGGCATTGGACACATCGCGAGGGCTGGGCGCCGCGATGTTCTGCTCGGCCAGCCAATGCTTAAGATCGCCGTAATCTAATTTCAACACTGGTGACTTACTAAGCTTGAAACGTACGGCAGTGATCCAAAGATTTTGCTCGCGTTTGAAAAGGCTGTCGCGATATCCAAATTGGCAATCTGCAGCCGTCATGGTCAGCGCAGGCTTCGATGAGCCTCGCAAGGCCGGTCCGATGTCAAAGGCATCGAGGGAATGAAAGCTTTCCTTCATTTCTACGCCATAAGCACCGATGTTTTGTACTGGGCTGGCTCCCACCGTACCCGGAATCAATGACAGGTTTTCCAGCCCGTAAAAATGATGTTCCAGGCACCACAGCACAAACTCATGCCAATTGGCGCCTGCCTCAGCTTGTACGATCACTTCCTGCGCGGTCTCTTCGAGCACGTTCATGCGCCTGAATTCAAAGCGCACCAGTGGGCGATGGACCGGGCCGGTGATAAGGACGTTACTGCCTGCACCAATTAAGAGTGGCGGAAATAACTCTAGGCTCTTCAGAGACACTGAAGGGTGGAGAGTTGGTGCCTTTGCCAGAACCTCAAGCAGACTGGGCAGTTCAGACGGCTGTGCGATCCGCCAACAATCATCCGCAATTTCAGCGATCCCGAAGCTGTTCCATTCTTTCAGGTTAACTTGCTTAAGATGTTCCAAGTGCTGTAGCGGGATGGGTCAGGCCGTTAGGTCAAGAAGGCTTATACGCAAGACGCACATAGATTGGTGCAAATGCCTCAGCCTGGGTAATCTCTACTAATGATTCTTTAGCAAGCTCGAGAAGGGCAACGAAGGTCACTACAAGAACCGGCAATCCTTTGGTGACATCGAATAAATCCTGGAACTCAGCAAAGCTTCTGGTTTTTAGATTGCGCAGCACCATGGTCATGTGCTCGCGTACCGAGAGCTCTTCGCGAGTAATTTTATGATGCTCAATCAGCTTGGCTCGTCGCAAAATATCAAACCACGCTTGCCTCAGATCGACGCTTGTAACGTCCGGCAAACGGATCATGGTTTCCTGCTCAATATAAACCTGAGCCTTAAAGAAATCTCGACCCAAGAGCGGCAGCTTGTCGATCTCGAGGGCGGCGAGCTTGATTTTTTCGTATTCGATCAATCGACGTGCTAATTCGGCGCGCGGATCTTCGGCTTCTTCGCCAGAGTCGGTCTTCTTGATCGGTAAAAGCATGCGCGATTTGATGTCGATAAGCAGGGCGGCCATCAACAAATAGTCCCCTGCGAGCTCTAAACTGCGGCCGCGAATCTCTTCGATGTAGGCGAGATATTGGCGCGTGACGGCCGCCATGGGAATGTCAAGAATATTAAAATCTTGTTTCCTAATCAGGTAGAGCAGAAGGTCCAGCGGCCCTTCGAAGGCCTCCAGAAACACTTCCAAGGCTTCCGGCGGGATGTAAAGATCCTTCGGAAAATTAGTCAGTGGCTCACCGTAGAGTCGGGCAACAATGCCTAGCTCAAGTTGCTCAGACAGTAGCCCGGGTATCGCTACCGTCGCAGGCACAGCTTGCGGCGCTTCGGCCACTGCCAGCGCGCTATCTAAATCGCTAAGCGGGTTGAGCTCTACCTTTTTTTTTGCCACGATGAAAATCTACTTGGTTTGGTAAGGATAGGCTTTCATCGGAATTTGCGACGCCTGATTACGTTCCGAAGTGTCCAAGTCTTGGGGCTTGTCCCAAAGCAGAGCACGACCTTTACGCTGCTCTTCAACCAACTGAGGGCGATCTTTCTTGAGTTGATTCAGAAACTTCGTGATTTCAGATTCGTACATGTAATATAGCCGCCGGTAGGAGAACTCAGGTTGCAGTAAGACCGGATTTTACAGTGAAGCGGTTTTTGGCCTCAATCGAGCTGCGAAATTGCCTCGATCTGCAATCTGAACCTCGGCCCCTGAGGTCTAATTTAGAACAAGGAGTTTAGTCGATGAAATTAACAATAACTGCTATTTTGGTGGCCACAGGGCTAGCGCTCAGTGCCTGCGATTATGTCGCCGAAAAAGAAATGAAAGTGGGCGAAGCCACCCAGGAAGAGGTGATAACGCGGATGGGACAGCCGACCCAGATTTGGCCTGAAAGCGACGGCGGTAAAACACTTGAAATGAGTCGCCAGCCAGAGGGCACCCAAACCTATCACGTGAAAATCAGCCCAGATGGTAAATACCTTGGAATGCGCAATGTCTTGGTCGAGTCAATGTTTGAGCAAGTGAAGCCAGGTATGACCCCCGAGCAAGTGCGTCGCCTGATTGGGCCTCCCGCCTTAAAGCAAGAGTTCAAGCTTAAAAAAGAAACCGCGCAAAGCTATCGCTTTGCTGCGAGCGCAGGCAAAACCGAAATGTTTGACGTGTATTACGATCTCGAAGGTAAGGTCCTTCGCACGGGCAGGTCACCCGACCCCAGGAACAATCAAACTCAATAGGCGGGTTTACTAAATAGGCGGGTGCATTAAACAGTGCTTCCTTAGCGAATTCTCATCCCTGGTTCCGCGCCAGGGTAGGGATCGAGCAGGAAGATACCTGCTTTTTTGCTGGGGTCATCCCAGCTTGCAGCAAGCACCATGCCCTCCGAGAGTCCAAATTTCATCTTGCGAGGAGCCAGGTTCGCCACTAAGACCGTCAACTTACCGGTGAGATCTTCGGGTTTGTACACAGCCGCAATCCCCGAAAATACGTTTCTTAGGTGACCTTCGCCCGCATCTAGGCTGAGCTGAAGTAGTTTGCTGGAGCCTTCAACCGCACTCGCACTCACGATTTTCGCGATGCGCAGATCCACCTTAGTGAAGTCATCGATGCTAATGAATTCATCACTTGATTCACTACCCGTTTGGCCGACAGGGCTGGCGTGAGCGATCGTTTTCAACCCCTCAGTTTTCTTGCTCTTGACTTGAGCGCTGTCTTTTGCATCAGAAGATGGGGTAGGGGGAGTCGCGTCTGCATCAAGGCCAAACAAGGCATCAAGCTGTTTTTCCTCGACCCTGGTCATGAGATGGGCGTAGGGCTGTAGGGCATGGCCGCTAGGCAAGAGCTCACCAATCTGCTGCCAGCTCAGGGCACTTAAACCCATTTGTTGCAAGGCCTTGGCGCTCGTATCCGGCATGATCGGTGTCAATAAAAGGCAGAGATCTTTGAAGGCATTCAGGGCCGTCGTACACACGATATGCAGGCGCCCCAGCGCGCCCTCAAGCTTGGCCAGTTCCCATGGTTTTTGGGTGTCGATATACACATTGACCGCGTCCGCAAAGAGCATTATCTCGCGTACCGCTTTGCCAAATTCTCTGGCCTCGAAGAGTTTTGCGACCCCTTCAGCACCTGCCCAGGATTGCTGAAAACTGCGCCAAGCTTCCAGGTCGGTGCCTCCAAGCTTGCCGTCAAATCGTTTATTGATGAAGCCCGAACAACGGCTCGCAATATTGACGAACTTGCCGACCAAATCGCTATTAATCCGCGCCATAAAATCTTCCGCCGTGAACTCGATGTCCTCGGCCTTGGCGTTAAGTTTTGCGGTGATGTAATAGCGCATCCAATCAGGGTTCATTCCAATTTCGAGATAGCGCAGAGGCGAAATACCGGTACCCCGGCTCTTACTCATCTTTTCGCCACCGACGGTAATGAAGCCATGCACGTTGACCCGGTCGGGCACCTTGCGCCCCGAGAACTTCAACAGCGCGGGCCAAAATAGCACGTGAAAATAGGTGATGTCTTTGCCAATGAAATGGACTTGCTCTAGGCTTGGGTCGTCAAGTAATTTTTGCAACGACAAGCCATTTTTCGTGCAGTAGCCCTCCAGGGCGGCCAAGTAGCCAATCGGTGCATCCAGCCAAACATAAAAGTACTTACCTGGGGCATCGGGTATCTCAATCCCGTAATAGGGCGCATCCCGCGAAATATCCCAGTCGGCGAGTTTGCTATCTGCCTCAGTACCCAGCCATTCTTGAGCTTTGGCAATGGTTTCCGCTTGCAAGCGTGGCTGGCCCTGACGGTCGAGACCCGAGGTCCACTCGCGCAAAAAATTAGCGCAACGGGGGTCCGAGAGCTTGAAAAAGTAGTGCTCAGAACTCTTGAGAACAGGTGTGCTGCCGGTCAGAGTGGAGTAAGGGTTGATCAGATCCGTGGGCGAATAGACTGCGCCGCACACCTCGCAGGCATCGCCATATTGATCCTTTGCGCCGCATTTCGGGCACTCTCCTTTAATGAAACGGTCGGCCAGGAACATCCCTTTGACGGGGTCGTAAAACTGCTCGACGTCACGTCTGCTGATCAGCCCTGCCTCACGTAAAGCGAGATAAATGGCCTGCGCATGCTTGCGATTTTCCTCGGTATCGGTCCGGTGCCAATGATCAAAGCTAATCCGAAAACCATCCAAAAAGGGTTTGCGCCCGGCGGAAATGACATCGACAAACTCTTTGGGTGTGGTTCCTGCCTTTTCGGCGGCGATCATGATTGCCGCGCCGTGGGCATCGTCAGCGCAGACAAAATGCACCTTGGCACCTCGCATGCGTTGAAAGCGCACCCAAACATCGGCCTGGATGTATTCCATCATGTGGCCGACGTGCATCGGGCCATTGGCGTAGGGAAGGGCGGTGGTAACGAAGAGTTGACGGCCCGTGGGCGTCATGTTTGAGGCAAGCTTATCCATAGCCTAAGTTTATCAGCCTCGCGGCGAGAATCCCCGATAGGCTAGACTCAGGGGTTGCAACGCGCTTGCAGGGCCAGGGCACGAAAAGTTAGCTATCCGTGCTCGCTTTGCGATAGCAAGGAATGCCTGCCCCAAAGGGCTACCAACCAATGAGTTTTCTGGAGAGATTGAAATGAGCGTCACAGTAGAACTAGTGACTCAGGCCTTGAGCCAATTGCTGGACCCCAACACGGGTAAAGACTACGTGTCTGGCAAAGCCACAAAAAACCTGCGCGTGGATGGCGCGGACGTGTCGGTTGATATTGAGCTGGGCTATCCGGCCAAGAGTCAGCTCGAGCCCATCAGGCGTTCGGTCATCGCGGCTTTGCGTGCTATTCCGGGCGTGGCCAATGTGAGCGCCAATGTTTATCAAAAGATTGTTTCGCATGCTGTTCAGCGCGGCGTCAAAACGCTACCAGGCGTCAAAAACATCATCGCAATTGCCTCCGGCAAGGGAGGGGTCGGTAAAAGCACGACGGCTGTTAACCTGGCGCTCGCGCTCGCGGCCGAAGGTGCTTCGGTCGGCATGTTGGATGCTGATATTTACGGACCCTCGCAGCCGATGATGTTGGGCATTACCGGCAAACCTGAATCGCTCGACGGTAAAACCCTGGAACCGATGACGGGCCATGGTATTCAAGCCTCTTCGATCGGATTCATGATTGATGTGGACACACCGATGGTGTGGCGTGGTCCGATGGTGACGCAGGCGTTGGAACAATTGCTGCGCGAAACAAACTGGCGCGATCTTGACTATTTGATCGTTGATATGCCTCCTGGAACAGGCGATATTCACTTAACGCTGTCGCAAAAAATCCCGGTCACGGGCGCGGTGATCGTGACGACCCCGCAAGACATCGCACTGCTCGATGCCCGTAAAGGTCTGAAGATGTTTGAAAAAGTGGGTATTCCTATCCTCGGCATCGTCGAAAATATGGCAATTCATCAGTGCACCCAATGCGGCCATAAGGAACATATTTTTGGGCAGGGCGGTGGCGAGCGAATGTCCAAGGATTTCGGCGTGGATTATCTTGGCGGCTTACCCCTCGATATTCGTATCCGCGAGCAGGCTGATTCTGGGCAACCGACCGTGGTCGCCGACCCTGATGGTGATATCGCAGCGACTTATAAACACATTGCCCGCCAAGTCGCGATTCGTATCTCCAACATGGCGAAAGATATGAGTTTGAAATTCCCGTCGATCGTTGTTCAAAATACTTAAGGAAGCATTGATTAAATCTGCGCCTGCGCAGCCACACTTAATCAACGATTCCTCATACAAGCACGGCGAGCTCCATTTCCTGCTGAGTCTGCCGCGCGGAAGCTGGAGATGGAGAGGGCGTGGGGCGGGTGTAGCGCTGCGCCATTTCCTGAATAGCATCGATTGCTGCTTGGCTCTCGGCCCAATGTTCGATGGGTTTGGCCGGTGAGAAGAAAAACCCTTGGGCGAAATCAATTTGCATAGAAATGAGTAGCGCCAAGGTTTTTTCGTCCTCAACCCATTCCGCAACCGACTGCATGCCGAGCTGCTGAGATAGCGTACTCATTGTGCGAACGATCCGCTGGCACGGGATGTCGTGGCTTAAGGTCGCGATAAAATTGCCATCAATCTTTAGCATGTCGGCCGGCAAGTCTTTGAGATATCCGAATGAGGTGTAGCCCGCGCCAAAATCGTCGAGTGCAAAGCGCACGCCTTTGGCGATCATGGCATCCATGAAGCGCCGGGTGTACTTCGAGTCGAGCAGCGCGACCGTTTCCGTAATCTCAAGCGTAATGCGGTGGGCGACTTTAGTGTGCCGATCAAATAGCTTCATGATGTCGCTCAAGAAGCGACGATCATTGATCGAGCTGCCGCTGAGATTCACTGTAAAGAATAAGGAGGTCAGAGCAAAACGCGAATTTTGGTCGAGAAACTTGAGCGTGCTCTCCAAAACCCAAAAATCCAATTGACTCATGAGGCCCTGGCGCTCGGCGATAGAAATCAACTGGCCCGGCGGCAAAACTTTATCGTTTTCGTCGACATAACGAAGCAGCACCTCATAGGCCAACCCGGTGCGACCACTTAGTGGAACCAGAGGTTGCGCATATATCCTCAAGCGCTCCGTTGGCAGACGTGAGGACATGAGTTCTTGCAAGATCGATTCGCTCCGAAACTCATTGATTAACTTGTCGGAAGCTTCGATGCGCTCGACTCGCCCACGCCCGTTCTTCTTGGCCTGGCCGCATGCACGGTCCGCATAGATCAGGGCGTCCTTGGGCTCCATGCCCCGGGTGAGCCTGATCACTCCAATGCTGGCACCGACGGTTAAAAGTTTATCGCGTACAGGGTAAGGCCGATTGCTAATCACCGAACGTAGCTCTTCGGCGAGTTCGCAGGCCAATTCTAATGAAGCGTTGGGCGCCAGTACCACGAACTCGTCACCGCCAATCCTTGCAATAGTCAAACGACCTTCGCTCATGGCTCTGGCACGCAAGGCGATTTGAACCAGCAACTCGTCGCCATAGTCGTGACCATATAAATCATTCACAATCTTGAATCGATCCAAATCGATAAATAATAAGCTTGCGTGCGCCTCGTTCTTGTTGACG
>JANLRI010000535.1:0-6530 GCA_031361565.1 Betaproteobacteria bacterium
TCAGCCATCTCAGTGATGACCTCACCTTTCAGGCCCGAGGTTAAGGCACCGAGTGGATAGAGGCGCGCCTGATCCAAGGTACGAGCACGATGCTTGAGCATTTCGACCAAGCCAGGCTCATCGAGCGGCGGGTCGGTATCCGGCGGGCAGCATAAACTGGTCACACCCCCCGAGAGCGCTGCTTGCATTTCAGATTCGAGAGTCGCCTTGTACTCGTAACCGGGCTCGCGCAGTCGTGCCGCAAGGTCGACCAAGCCGGGCGTGACCCAGTAGCCCTTTGCATCGATTTCTTGAAGCCTAGAAGCCGCAGGTGGCGCGCTTAGCGAGCCAGAACCAGTATGAGAGAGATGCACTGCGACCTCGGCGGAACTCATCGTCCCTACGGCCAGGACCACGCCATTGCCCACTAAAACATCGGCAATTTCATCGCGCCCCGAGGCTGGATCGATCACCCGACCATTCTTAATCAGCAAAGCCGGCCGCGCGGCATTGGGGTCGGTATTCACCGCAGTGTTCATCATGCTGTGGCCACCATGCTCATGACGGCCATACGTACCGCAATACCGAAAGTCACCTGAGAAAGAATCACGGACTGCGGCCCATCGGCCACCGCAGAGTCAATTTCCACGCCTCGGTTCATCGGACCAGGATGCATCACGATGGCATCGGGTTTGGCGAGTGCCAACTTCTCTTGGCTCAAGCCGTAGTATTTGTAATATTCCTGGGCAGAGGGCAAGAGTGCCCCGCGCATGCGCTCATTTTGCAAACGCAGGGTGATCACCACATCGACATCCTTCAAACCTTCTTCCAGATTCGTAAATACGCGCACGCCCATTTCTTTCAGCCCGGTAGGTAGCAAAGTAAGCGGGCCAATCGCGCGTACTTCGGGAACGCCCAAGGTGGTCAAGGCATGGATGTTAGAGCGCGCGACGCGTGAGTGAAGGATATCCCCCACGATGGCCACTCTAAGCTGCGTAAAGTCTTTCTTGAAGTGCCGAATGGTGTACATGTCCAACAAGGCCTGGGTCGGATGAGCGTGCCGACCATCGCCAGCATTGATCACATGAATATTGGGGCCGAGATGTTGCGCGATTTGGAACGGAGCGCCCGAGCTGGCGTGTCGCACCACAAATATGTCGGCAGCCATGGCCGCCAAGTTATCAATGGTATCGAGCAAAGATTCACCCTTGGCTGCAGAAGACACATTGACATTCAAGTTCACCACGTCGGCCGACAGACGCTTGGCGGCAATCTCAAAGGTGGTGCGCGTGCGGGTTGAGTTTTCGAAGAAGAGGTTAAATACCGACTTGCCACGCAGCAAAGGCACTTTCTTAATTTCTTTATCGGCCACGCCTACGAAACCTGCCGCAGTGTCCAAGATTTTATGGATCAAAGCCTTCGGTAAACCTTCGGTGGTGAGAAGGTGGCGTAGCTCGCCGTGCTCGTTGAGTTGCGGATGTCGCGCGGCCACCTTAATGGTCTCCTTCCAGGCTCAGCACAAAGCGCATCTCGCTGTTGCGCTCCAAAATAAAGTTCATGTGGCTCGGCAGGGGATGCTTGGCACCACAATACTGCGCCTCGATAGGAAGCTCGCGGCCAGCGCGATCCAGCAAGACCGCCAACTCGACGCTCGCCGGTCGCCCGTAATCAAATAATTCGTTCAAAGCGGCGCGCACCGTGCGGCCCGTAAATAAAATATCGTCAACCAGAAGCACATGCGCGCCGGCGATCTCGAAGGGCAGCAAGGTCGACTTCATTTCAGCCGGCAAGCCACGTCGGTTGTAGTCGTCGCGATGGAAGGCCGAAGACAAGGTGCCCAGGGGCGTTTGAATTTTCAAATCGACATGCAATCTTTGCGCGACCCAGGCCCCACCACTATGAATGCCCACCATACAAAGACCGGGCTTTTGAAGCAAGAGCCGACCGACCTGCTCGCGTAGGCTGGCATAGACAAGCTCAATATCGAGCAAATGAGCGGCGGCTTGATGAGTCATGGCGGGCTAGCGTGGTGTTCAGACCAATATTGTCGCAGGATTACTGCCGCGGCCTCGGCATCATCATCTTCTTTCGCGGAATGAGCTGACTTTTGTCGCGCTTTCAGTAGACTCACCGCTTCGTGCGTGGACAGGCGTTCGTCCACCAGATGCACTGGCAAGCGAAATCGGGCCGCCAACTGCCGGGAGAACTTCTGACAGGCCAAGGTATTGGGCAGAGGTTTTCCGTCCGGATGGGCAGGCAAACCCACAATGAGTGCCTGCGGTTGCCACTGCTCGATCAATTTCGAGATTTGAAGTAAACGGGTCGCCGAATCCGAGCTGCGCACAATGGTCAAAGCTTCGGCGCCACAGGTCAGAGAGTTGCCAACCGCCACCCCGGTCTTAAGACGTCCAAAATCAAAAGCGAGGCAGGTCACTATCCCACTCAAGCATGCCCCGCATCAGGGGATAGAAAACTGAGCTTGGAGGTGCCCAAGGCGCCATAAGCCCGAAAGAATCGCTCTTCGAGGGGCACATCGAAGACGATCTCGGACGAGGCTTTGACGGTGAGCCAGGCGTTGCGGGCGATCTCCTCTTCCAATTGACCGGCATCCCAGGAAGAACATCCGAGTGCCAGAATCATTTTCTCGGGGCCTTCCCCGCTTGCGCAGGCCTCCAAAATATCTTTAGAGGACGTGAGATAGATATCTCCCCCGGTCTTCATGGTGGAGGTCCACTGGCCCTTAGGCGCATGCAAGACAAAACCCCGATCAGTCTGCACTGGCCCGCCTTGCATGACCAGTCGCGACGAAAGCTCGCGGTCACTCGAAGTCAGACTGATCTTGTCAAAAACCTCGCCAATGGTCAGATTCATGGTGCGATTGATAATCACCCCGAGCGCGCCACGAGAGGAATGCTCGGCCAAATAGACAACAGAGCCATTGAAATGATCGTCCTTTAGGGATGGCATGGCCAACAAAAAATGGTGGGAAAGGTTAATCCCTAGCGGTTTCTCAGTCATAGAACTCATGTTTGTAGAAGTGAATTGTACTTTCTTCGCGCTTTCGTCTCCACAAAATCTCTGGCTAAAGCGCTGTTTAAATCACCGCTTAGGGAGCCGATTCGCAAAAAAAGTCCTCAGGAAAGAGGGTTATTCCTTTTGAAGCGAAAATAATCGAATGAGCGGCCCCCTGACCTCTGCACTCACTTCAAACGCGCCAAAGTACCGACTATCCCTGGTCTGGATACGCCGCGACCTGCGCCTGCACGACCATCACGCCCTCGCCGAAGCACTGAGTCAAAGCGAGAAAATACAAATCGTCTTTGTCTTTGATCGAGCCATTCTCGATCCTCTGGAGGACAAAGCCGACCTACGTGTTGAGTTTATTTGGGAGTCTTTGCGCGAAATTCAAGGCGCTCTTAGAGCTCAAGGGGGTGAACTATTGCTTGCTCATGCCTCCGCCCTGACGGCCCTGCCGGCGATGGCCGAATGTTTAGGGGCCGATGCAGTCTTTACCAACGAAGACTATGAGCCCTCGGCCAAGCTTCGCGACGCGCGGGTCGAGGCGCAACTTCAATCAAAAGAAATTGATTTCCATCGGTTCAAAGATCAGGTGATCTTCGAAAAGAGCGAAGTGCTCACCGCGTTGGGACAACCCTTTTCGGTGTTCACACCCTACAAAAATGCCTGGCTCAAAAAGTTGAGCTCGACGGCTTATCAGGACCACCGGATTAACTTTAATGATCAACTTCATCGGCCTAGCCCCGAGCTTACCGAAAAATTCGCTTTGCCCGGCCTTGAAGCCCTCGGCTTTCAGAGAAGCGCACTGGCAACACTAAAGGTTAGACCTGGTAGCGCGGGCGGCCATGCGCTCCTAGACGATTTCGCAGCACGTATCGGGCGCTACGATGAGACCAGAAACTTTCCGGCCGTGAAGGGGCCCTCTTATCTGTCCGTGCATTTGCGATTTGGAACGGTCTCCATCAGGCAGGCCCTGCGACTGGCGTTGCGGGTACGCGATACTGAACCCGGCGAGAGCGCCGGTGCGAGCACTTGGCTGAGCGAGCTCATTTGGCGTGA
This sequence comes from Betaproteobacteria bacterium, assembly GCA_031361565.1. Taxonomy (GTDB): domain Bacteria; phylum Pseudomonadota; class Gammaproteobacteria; order Burkholderiales; family Burkholderiaceae_E; genus JAPOKJ01. Next base: position 4,057 of record JANLRI010000535.1, read on the forward strand.
TTTCTATTTCCAGATTCTTCATCATCACCCGCGAGTGGTGCTACAGGCCTTTAAGCCCATCTACGACCGAATCCAGTGGTCTCGCGACGAGACGCTGTTCAAGGCTTTCTGCGCCGCGCAAACCGGTTACCCACTCGTCGATGCGGCCATGGTTCAGTTAAACGCCACAGGCTATATGCACAACCGGTTAAGAATGGTGGTCGCCTCTTTTCTCACTAAGGATTTAGGCTTGGATTGGCGCTGGGGCGAGGCCTACTTCGCGCGCAAACTGATTGACTTTGATTTGGCCGCAAACAATGGCGGCTGGCAATGGGCGGCCTCCACAGGTTGCGATGCACAACCTTATTTTCGAATTTTCAATCCGATCACTCAGTCCGAAAAATTCGACAGCGAAGGCAAGTTTATTCGTCGCTACCTGCCGCAGCTCAAGGGGCTTAGCGCCAAGTCGATTCACGCGCCTTGGTTGGCTGCACCGATTGAGTTACTGGGGGCAGGAATTAGACTGGGTGAGCACTATCCCTGGCCCATCGTGGATCATGCCAGTGCTCGCGAAAGCACCTTGGCACGATACTCGGTGGTCAAGGACGGCACTACGACGCCTTAACCTTTTTAGCGTTCCGTTGGGCGGTAAATTCCGCCAACAGCCCAAGCAGCGTTTCCTCAGAGTAAGGTTTGCCCAAGAAGGCATTGACCCCCAAAGACTTCGCGTAACTCTGATGTTTATCGGCGGTTCGAGAGCTAATCATAATGACCGGCAGATGAGTCAGCAAAGCGTCCGCACGGATATTGCGCACGAGATCAAAACCATCCATGCGCGGCATCTCGATGTCGCTAATCACGACATCGGGGATGCGATCCTGCAATTGCTTGAGCGCATCCACACCGTCTTTCGCTAGAATCACATCGTAACCCTCGCGAGTGAGCAGACGCTGGGTCACTTTGCGCACGGTTAGCGAATCGTCCACCACCAATACCGCAGTCGGTGTTTCAATCAGAGCCGCATGATCCTTCACTGGTTTCGTGGAACCGCCGACGACTTGCAGCGACATCAGGCCGTCTTGTTTCTGAGCCATCGCGACCGGATTAATGATCAGGACGATCTCGCCATTACCCAGTACCGTTGCACCAGCAATACCTGGAACGCGAGCCACCTGAGGGCCGACGTTTTTAACGACCACCTCTTGATTGCCAATCACCTCGTCGACATGCACGGCGACCCGATGAGGACCTGTGCGGGCGATAATAATGGGTGAGTAGTGTTGCGCGACGGGAGCCACGTCCACCATGTCGAGCAGGCCACCAAAGTATTGCATGGGTACTTGCTGATCCATCCACTGAACCGACTGCGCCTCATAAGCCGCCACCAAGGGCTGAGCCTTCAGTTGTAGCACCTGCTCAATTGAGCCAGAGGGGATCGCGAAGCGATAGTCGCCGACTTTCACGAGCACAACTTGGGTCACAGCCAGCGTCAAGGGCAAGTAGATTGAAAACTCTGTGCCTTGTCCAAGTATCGTCTTGGTATCGATGCGACCGCCGAGACTTTGAACTTCGGCTCGAACCACGTCCATTCCTACGCCTCGTCCAGAGATCTGACTGACCTCCGTGGCTGTCGAGAAACCCGGCATAAAAATCATTTCAGCTAAACGGCTATCGGACAAGTCGTCGTACTCCGCCATCAAGCCACGCTCAATCGCCTTGGCTCGAATTCTCGCAAGATTCAAGCCACCACCATCGTCCTTAAACGACAGCACAACCTCATTGCCGTCTTGGCGAACGGAGACCACGACCTCGCCAATTTCCGATTTGCCGAGCTTGGCGCGCTCCTCGGGTGACTCAATACCATGAGCCACCGAGTTACGGAGCAAATGCTCAATCGGGGCAGACATGCGCTCCAACACGTTACGGTCAAGCTCCGTCGACGAACCACGCACATCCAAATTCACTCGTTTCGAGAGCTCTTTGGAAGCCTGCCTCACAATTCTGTAGAGCCGCTCACTGATCGAACCAAAGGCAATCATCCGCATCCGCATCAGGTCTTGCTGAAGATCGCGCATCAGTTGGCCTTGGCGATGCAAGTCCAGCCCGGCATCTTCAATCGTACGGTTCACCTGAGTTTGAACAGTGGCCACGTCGTTGACTGACTCAGCCAACATGCGCGTTAATTCCTGGAAGCGCGTGTACCGATCATATTCAAGAGGGTCGAAATTATGGGCTTCTCTGGCCTGCGCAATTTGTGCCTGCATTTGAATTTCGGCCTGAATCTCGATTTCGCGCAGTTGATTGCGCAAGCGAGAAACGTTCTCAGTCAAATCTGAAATGCTGCCCTTCAAACTGCTCATGGAGTTCTCAGTGCGTGAGCGCACAATCGCGACCTCACCCGCCTCATTCACGACTCTGTCTAGAAGGTCAGCGCGAACCCGAATGTTGGCCTGCGGGGCAGTTACGGCGTTATTTGCGCCTACGGTTATACCTGC
>JANLRI010000260.1:0-6616 GCA_031361565.1 Betaproteobacteria bacterium
CCGTCGTAACTGCCGTTACCGAAACCCTGATAGTCAACACCGCATAGATCGACCAATACATCGAAGGTCAAGGAGGGGTCATTGGCCAAACTTTGGGTGACGGACATCCAGTCCTTGGCCGCAACCTTCAAGGTGACTTCACCCAGAGCTTCGGACAGTTCCAGTACTTTCTCGCCAAGCACCGCGCCAAGATTGGCCTTAAGAGTTTCTAAAGAAGTCGTCATCTTTTATCGGGCCGTTCTTAGCGAGCAATCGTGTAGGTACGTTTGATTTTGTTTTGCAATTGCAAAATACCGTACAGCAGCGCCTCAGCAGTGGGTGGGCAGCCAGGCACATACACGTCCACCGGCACGATGCGATCACAACCACGAACCACTGAGTAAGAGTAGTGGTAATAGCCACCACCATTAGCGCAGGAGCCCATCGAAATGACCCAACGAGGTTCGGCCATTTGGTCGTAAACCTTGCGCAACGCGGGAGCCATTTTGTTACAGAGCGTACCGGCAACAATCATCACGTCGGACTGGCGAGGGCTAGGGCGGAAAACGATTCCAAAGCGGTCCAGGTCGTAACGGGCCGCACCTGCATGCATCATTTCGACCGCGCAACAAGCTAGACCGAAGGTCATGGGCCAGAGTGAGCCCGTGCGGGTCCAATTGACGAGCTTATCGACCTGGGTGGTCACAAAGCCTTGGTTCAAAACGCCTTCAATACTCATTGCACTACTCCCAATCCAAAGCACCCTTCATCCACTCATAGATGAAGCCGACTACTAGGATTGTCAGAAAGACCATCATGGATGCAAAACCGAAGAAGCCGATTTTGTCGAGAGAAACCGCCCATGGAAACAAAAAGGCAATTTCCAAATCAAATAGAATAAAAAGAATGGCGACGAGATAGTAACGAACGTCAAACTTCATGCGTGCGTCTTCGAAGGCTTCGAAACCGCATTCATATGGGGAGAGTTTTTGAGCGTCGGGCCGATTGGGGCCGAGGATTTTGCCGAGTACGATGGGCGCCAAGCCGACGCCGATACCTACGAGAATAAAAAGAAAAACCGGTAGATAGTTGGCTAAGTCCACGCTGATCACTTTCTGGACAACCCCGAGCGAAAAAATGCACTCAGGATTTCTGGGTCGGAATATTTTCCAGGAATATTTTGGTGCCGGCGGCGAGACTCGAACTCGCACAGCTTTCGCCACTACCACCTCAAGATAGCGTGTCTACCAATTTCACCACGTCGGCACAGGAATCAAACTTATTATCGCTGCGCAGGAGGAAATGCGCAGGTCCTCATTTTACTTCGAATTTGAGGCGTTTTTTTTTAAGAACACTAAAACCAGTAACTTTACTTAGGAATATCTCCTGCGGGGGCCTTCGGGGCATCGACCTTTGGAGCATCGACCTTTGGAGCATCGACCTTCGGGGCATCAACCTTGGCAGCATCAGCCTTGGGAGCTTCGACTTTCCCGGCACCCTGACCAGGGATCGCATCAATAGGTTTCACGGGGACTTGGTCCATTAGGCTTTTCGGCGCACTTGGCTTCTTGTTCCCAAGAAACGACAAGGCCATTGTCAAAATAAAGAAGCCAGCGGCGAAGCCCCCTGTGAGACGACTTAGAAAGTTTGCACTTCCGGTTGCACCAAACAAACTACCGGACGCTCCGGAGCCAAACGCCGCGCCCATGTCGGCACCTTTGCCATGCTGCAAAAGCACCAAAACAATCACGCCGATCGCGCAAATAACATCGAGAACTAAAAGTAAACTAAAAAGCCATTCCATAAAATTTCCCTTAGGCGACCGCAGCCGCGCGGCAGATACCCAAAAATTCGTCAGCGACTAAGGACGCCCCACCCACTAGGGCGCCATCGATATCAGGCATCGACATCAGCGACAAAATATTTGAAGGCTTTACGCTACCGCCATAAAGAATCCTAATTTCGTCGGCCTGAGTCACGCCGTGGCTGGCAAGGTAGGTGCGAATAAAACGATGAACTGACTGTGCTTGGTCGGGACTTGCACTTCGACCCGTACCAATCGCCCAAACCGGCTCATAGGCAATGACGCACATCGACGCCGGTGACTGAGCAATGATCGCAGCAACCGCGTCAAGCTGCTTGGCCAGTACCACCTCGGTCATGCCAGCCTCATTTTCTTGCAAAGTCTCACCGACGCAAACAATCGAAGTCAATTGAGCGCCTAATGCGGCCGTTAATTTTTGTGCAATCAGGCTATCTGTCTCACCGAAGAGCGAGCGGCGCTCAGAATGACCAATGATCACAGAGTGACAACCAACATCGGCCAACATTGAGGCCGACACTTCGCCGGTGTATGCACCGTTTTTCGTGGCCGCAATATTTTGGGCGCCCAATTTAATTTTGGTATCGGTCAGCCAAGCCGAAGAATGACCCAAATACGGAAAAGGAGGGCAAATGACGATCTCCACTGCCTTACCTACTGAGGCATCCATGCCACTGCGCAATGAGGTGTACAGAGACTCATTGGACGCAAAATCGCCATTCATTTTCCAATTGGCAACGACGAGGGGTTTACGCACAGGCGGGCTCAGTCCTAAAGATGCTTAAAGCAAAGCCTTAGATTGTACCCCGGGAAGCCCGCAAGTACAAAGTGCTCCAGCCCGTAGAACGGCAAAACGCCCTTCTAAGGCTGGCTTTTAGGCTTTCTTTTGTTCCAAAGCCACATCACATACCCTGAAAGGCCATACACCAAGAAGATCGAAAAAAGCACACTTGGCGGATCTGAGGAGATCACCACAAACACCAATACCAGCAGGATCATAAAGATGAAGGGGACGGCCTTGCGAGCATTTAAGGTTTTAAAGCTATAAAACGGTACGCTCGACACCATCGTGACTCCCGCATAAAGAGTCACCCCAAAGGAGAGCCACTCCAAATCTTTGCCGGTCAAGGTAATCAGCTTCGATTCGCGCCAGTCGGTCATGATCCAGACCAAGCCGGCAACCAAGGCCGCCGCGGCCGGGCTGGGCAGACCTTGAAAGTAGCGCTTGTCGACGACGCCAATGTTCGCGTTGAAACGAGCCAAACGCAGTGCTGCACCAGCGCAATAAACAAAGGCAGCCAACCAGCCCCAACGGCCCAAACCGCGCAGTGACCATTCATAAATAATTAAGGCGGGCGCAGCGCCAAAGGAAACCATATCCGCCAGGCTGTCATATTGCTCGCCGAAAGCACTTTGTGTATTGGTCATTCTTGCGATGCGACCATCGAGAGAGTCCATCAACATCGCCACAAAAATGGCGGTTGCCGCATTGGCAAACTGGCCGTTCATGGCCTGCACTACGGCGTAGAACCCACAAAACAACCCTGCAGTTGTAAATGCGTTCGGTAATAAGTAGAAACGGGCAGCGGGCTTAGGAGCGAGGCCGCTTTGAGCTTCAGGCACGCCATGAGCTTCTTGATCTAGGCTATCAACCTGCGATTGTTTTTGATCTGTCATGTCAGTAGTTTGACTCACGAAGCCACTTTGTAGCAATCCATTTCTCGCCTTTGACTACCGGCATCCCAGCATGCAAGCTACGTGAATCTATTTGCCCAGCCTTATTCATGTATTCGAAATACACGGCACTTCCCCGACGTGCCTTCACTTCAAGATCGAGCTCCGGAAAGTGAGTCGCGCCCCCTTCTTCCGGTGTATTAAGGTACATCACTAAAGTGGCAATTCTTTGGCCACCGGTTTTCAGAATAACAGGGGTGCCCGGGTCCATAGGATCAAAATAGTCGTGATGAGGAAGGTATTCACCCTTTAATCCGTAGTGGAGAATCTGTATCGGCTCGCCCTGCTCTATCCTCAATCCGGTTAAGGCGGCAATTCTCGCCTCAATAGCTTTCACTAAATCGGTCTCTCCTCGCTGAAAGTGCGCCCCCTCGCTCGAACGCACGTTACTCGGTAACTGACCACCACTTTGTCGATCCACCACCAACGAACGCTCAAGCTTACCGGCACTCGCTTGAATTAAAGCCTCACATTCGGCGTCAGTCAACAGGCCGTCGAGCAAAGCGATGTTCGGATTTTCCATTAAAAAGCCAACCTTCACAGGGTGCCCGGCGGCATCAAGAACAACGCCCTTAGGCAGGCGCAAGGGCTCAGCCTGATAGCCGTTCAACACGCTTGGGGATTGCTGCTGAACTCGCTCCGTCATCGAACGCACCACCACAATCGCGGAGCGGGCGAAGGCAGGATCGAATGCATTTTCAATCATCACTTTTTCCATATCCGCACTGGTACAGCCAGCGACGATATTGGAGGCCAGCCAATCTTGCCATTCGGCAGAAAGCTTACTTGGGATCTGGTCAAGGGCGGATTTGCTCATAATGCTCAGAAATGAGGATGCAGATAAGGGATACGAAAAACAACTTGGAAAACTTGTCCCATTGTAAATTCATCTCGCCAATAAAACACGCCCAGCAAGCAAGCCCTCGAAACAAGCAAGGCGGCGGGCTGGGCGTTAGCCTACGGCAGGCGACTGCGGTGAGTCACAAATTGCTTGCTCTTAAGCAATTTCGACTCACCCCACCAGCGCGGACAGCGAGCTAGACTTTCAATTAGTTACGCGTGCGATCCACCAACTTATTGGCCTTGATCCAAGGCATCATGGCGCGCAATTTCTCGCCGACCACTTCGATCTGATGTTCACCCATGATGCGACGCTTCGAGATCAAAGTGGGGGCGCCAGCTCGGCTCTCCAAAATAAACTGTTTGGCGTACTCACCGGTTTGAATGTTGACCAAGGCCTTCCGCATGGCCGCACGGGTATCTTCCGTAATAATTGTCGGACCGGTGACGTACTCACCGAACTCGGCATTGTTGGAAATCGAGTAATTCATGTTAGCAATACCGCCTTCATAAATCAGGTCAACAATCAACTTGAGCTCATGCAAGCACTCGAAGTAGGCCATTTCAGGCGCATAACCCGCTTCAACCAAGGTCTCAAAACCCATCTTGATCAGGTCGACCGTACCGCCACACAGAACGGTTTGCTCACCAAACAGGTCCGTCTCAGTTTCCTCGCGGAAGTTTGTCTCAATAATGCCGGCACGTCCGCCACCAATGGCGCAGGCGTAGGACAAAGCCATATCGCGCGCTTTTTTGGATTTGTCTTGATGGACCGCAACCAACATCGGTACGCCACCGCCCTGGCTATAGGTGCCACGCACCGTGTGTCCGGGGGCCTTGGGGGCAATCATCACCACGTCGATATCTTCGCGAGGCACCACTTGACCGTAATGCACGTTGAAGCCATGAGCGAAAGCAAGCGTGGCGCCAGCCTTCATGTTGGGGGCAATTTCGCTGTTGTAGACGGCGGCAATATGCTCATCGGGCATCAACATCATGACGAAGTCAGCGCCTTTCACGGCGTCTTTGACTTCCGCAACATTGAGCTTGGCCTTCTTGACCTTGTCCCAGCTCGCGCCCCCTTTACGCAAACCGACCGTCACTTTGACGCCGGAATCGTTCAAGTTTTGGGCGTGCGCATGGCCTTGTGAGCCGTAGCCCACAATCGCAACCTTCTTGCCTTTGATCAGCTTCAGGTCACAGTCTTTGTCATAGAAAACTTTCATGGTCTCTCCTGGGGAAAATTAGGGATTAAATCGGTAATAAAAATGAATAATTCTGGGAAGGTCGCGACGATAACGCCTTAGACCTTCAAAATCCGCTCGCCGCGGCCAATACCGGAACATCCGGTACGCACCGTTTCGAGAATCGAGCTGCTCTCCATGGCTTCAATGAATGCATCGAGCTTGCTGCCATCACCGGTCAATTCAATCGTGTAGGACTTGTCCGTGACGTCGATAATGCGTCCTCGGAAAATATCGGCCAAACGCTTAACCTCTTCACGATCTTTACCGACCGCTCTCACTTTAATGAGCATTAGCTCGCGCTCAATGTAGGCGGCCTCCGTCAGGTCAATAACCTTGACCACTTCAATCAAGCGATTCAGATGTTTGGTGATCTGCTCGATCACGTCATCCGAGCCACTGGTACTGATGGTCATGCGTGACAAAGAGCGATCTTCTGTCGGTGCCACCGTGAGTGTTTCAATGTTGTAGCCACGTGCCGAAAATAGACCGACCACGCGCGACAAAGCACCGGGTTCGTTTTCAAGAAGGATAGAAATAATGTGTCTCATGTTGTTCTCCTACAATTCCTCGGAGCCAAGCAACATGTCCGTCAAGCCCTTACCGGCTTGTACCATCGGCCACACATTTTCTTCTCGATCCGTGTAGAAATCGATAAAGACGCAGCGATCTTTGTATTTACCGAAGGCATCTTTCAGCGCCCCCTCTACATCGCTCGGCTTTTCGATTTTCATGCCCACGTGACCATAGGCTTCCGCTAACTTCACGAAGTCTGGCAAGGCATCCATATAGGAGCTGGCATAACGGCCACCATATTCCAATTCCTGCCATTGACGCACCATCCCCAAATAACGATTATTCAGATTGATGATCTTGACCGGCAGGTTGTACTGCTTACACGTTGAAAGCTCCTGAATGTTCATTTGAATCGAGCCCTCGCCGGTAATGCAGGCGACGTCCGCGTCCGGGAAGGCAAACTTGCATCCCATCGCGTAAG
>JANLRI010000323.1:0-4296 GCA_031361565.1 Betaproteobacteria bacterium
GCGCAGGCGCTCGGCACGGAGCAAGGCACCGAACTGCTCGGCACTTGCGGGGATCACCTCTCCGCCCACAGAACTCATGCGCTCACGCACCTCGAGGCTCGCCAAAGCCTTTTGCACCTCGGCATGGAGCTTGGCGACAATCGCCTTGGGTGTTGCAGCGGGCGCAACAAATCCATACCAGACCGAAGCCTCAAACCCTGGAAACCCTGACTCCGCAATGGTCGGTACCTCCGGAAAAATAGGGCTGCGGCCCGGGCTCAACACGGCGAGCACCTTGAGTTTGCCACTGGCCACGTGGGGCTTTACTTCAAGTGCATTCACGGCCACCAGGGGCATTTGCCCACCAATCACATCGGTGATGGCCGGTGCGCCTCCCTTGTAAGGAATGTGGAGCAAGGAAATACCGGCTGCCTTGGCAAACAGTTCTATCGCCATATGGGGCGTCGACCCATTACCGGGACTCGCGAAGGCGATCGACCCAGGTTTCGCTTTTGCCGCTTCGATCAACTTAGCCAAGCTGGGAAACGCTGCACCAGCATTCATCGCGAGCACCACCGGCACGCGGCCCACTAAAGAGACTGGAATCAAATCCCTCTCGATGTCAAACGGTGCTGGCTGGTAAAGCGACATATTCGCCGCTAAGGCGTTAGCGGCTAACATCAAGGTATACCCATCGGCGGGAGCTTCGATCACGGCCTTCACGGCGATATTAGTACCCGCCCCTGGTTTGTTCTCGACGACAAAGGGCTGACCCAAGCTCGTACTTAAACTTTGCCCCACAGCGCGCGCGACGGCATCGACCGCACCTCCGGGCGCATAGCCCACAATGATTTTGACCGGTTTGACCGGAAAGGATTGCGCGCGGCTTACGGAGCTGGTGAGAGCCAAGGTAGAGGCCAAAATAGAAACCGCAGTTAGGGCCAAAACACGGGCCAAAACACGGGCCAAATCACGGGCCTTAACACCGTCCCAAACAAGACCGAAAACATTGGCTCGACCGAGGTCACGAAAAACGGCCATCGTGGCCCCCAACTTCGGCCCAGGAGGTTTCCGCCAACTCATAGGACACTGGACAATGGATACTTGATTAGTCATTTGCAGCAACCCCTTTGAGCCCAGCTCGTTTGATCATGGCTAACAGCTCGCCATTGGCTTGTAGTTCGGCGCCAAAACGACGTAAAAATTCTAATGAGGCCTCGCGCGCGGGGCCGGTTTTTTGAAAAGCCATGAACAGGTTTTCGACACCCCAGCGCCCGTCCAAAATTTTCACACCTTGTAGCCCCTCAACCATCTCAAACAAAATACCTTTATTGGTGGCAAAGACATCGATACGTCCTTGAGTGAGCATTTCTTGCGCTTGTTTCAAGCTATCGGCAGGCACTAAGACGGCCGATTTGAATTGGCGGCCCAATACACCTTGCGAGCTGCTGCCATGGGAACGCCCAGGCGCTTGGCGAGCAACTGCCCTAGCTCATAGGTGATGCCCACTTGCTGGCCATTTCGGGCGTCGCGCACCATGGAAGTCGGGCTGCCGGGGTAGGCCCCGACCCGAAGCATGCCGCTTGGAGCCAGCGCCTGAACCACCTCGATCAGCGCCGAAGTGACGACCCCTTGACCAGCGCCCGCAATCCTTTCGGGAGCGCTAGACGCTATGGGAGGCGTGCAAGCGCTCAAGGCTCCGATGAGGAGGACTAAGCTCAATAGAAAAGCTTGGCCAGACCCAGGTAGTCGCGAAAATTGAAAGTTCTTGTTCATGCCCGCATTCTGGGCAGTTGTTACGTCCTTCGCAAATCGCATCCCAAAAATTCGAGCGCGCAAGTTCACAAAGGCGGACTCAAGATCGACTAAAGATTGAAAGGACAAGAATACTTTTGTAGGCCTAGGTGCGATAATTTAAATTCAAGCCACCAAGTCAAGCCTTCAGGACCTGCCATGAACACCCCTACCCGGCTCTTGCTCAACGTTGCACATGCAGTCGATCATATGTTTTTACTGATCTTTGCAACGGCGGTCACGAAGATTACCGCCGATTTCGGCTTAGCTCGTTGGGAAGACATGATGCCCTATTCGGTCGGGGCTTTTTTCATGTTCGGCATTGGCTCAATGCCCTCCGGCAAGCTTGGCGATAGCTGGGGTCGGCGCAAGATGATGGTGATCTTTTTTATCGGCATCGGCGTTTCGGCCATGCTTGTGGCCTTCACTCAAAGCCCCTGGCAAATCGCCGTCGCACTTGGCCTACTCGGCTGCTTCGCATCCATTTATCACCCCGTGGGTATTCCAATGTTGCTTCAAGATGCCGCCAAGCCCGGCATGACCATTGGTGTGAACGGCCTGGCCGGGAACTTGGGCATTGCGGTCGCCGCGCTTGTGACTGGACTGTTGGTCAAGTATTTCGGATGGCGCGCAGCCTTCTTTGTGCCTGGCTTGGCGAGCATTGTGCTCGGCTTCGTCTTCATGAAAGTAGCGCCCCAAGAAATGGCCGCGCCTGCCAAAAAGAAAGCTCCAGCCAGTTCCACCGACCGGGCAACTATGGTGCGAATTGTCGCAGTGATGACCATGACGGCGATCACTTCCAGCCTAGTCTTTAACTTCACGACCAACGGCAACGCGGAACTCTTGCGCGAGCGCTTTCAAGGAGTGGTTGAAGACCCCGCCATGCTCGGCCTGATGCTGGCGGCGGTCTATGTGTTGGCTTCTTTTGCGCAGCTCGCCGTAGGTAGCATGCTGGATCGCTATCCGTTAAAAAGGGTTTACTTGATGGTCGCAGTGATCCAAACGCCTTTGTTTTATATCGCCGCCCAGGCACAGGGCTGGGCTCTCCTCATTGCACTGGTGTTGTTCATGATTTCGGTCTTCGGCGCCATACCCTTCACAGACGCTTTAATTGTGCGCTACGTTGACAACAGCATGCGCTCGCGCGTGTCCGGAGTTCGGCTGGCCATTTCATTTGGCATCAGCTCAATCGCGGTCTACCTGCTTGGCCCGGTCGTCAAAGCCAAGGGGTTTGAGACCTTGCTCTACACGATGGCGATTATCGGCTTGATCACCCTAACCCTGGTTAACTTTTTACCCTCTGACACCAATCGCTCACCACGCAAGCTCGCGCCATCAGCGGCTTAGTGGCACTGACGGAGTGCTGGCACTGATGGAGGCCCGGCCAAGGTCCTCATCAGTGCTAACGTTGTGATCTTAACTAAGCTTTTGCAGGACTGATCTCACGGTCGTAATCATTCGATCAATATGCGCAGACTCGATAACCAATGGGGGCGAAAGCGCAATGATGTCGCCAGTCACCCTCAATAAGAGCCCCGCCTCAAATGACGCCACCATGGCGTCATAAGCACGAGCACCGGGCGCACCATCGCGGGGTCTGAGTTCAATCGCTCCAATCAACCCAATGTTACGAATATCAATGACATTGGGCAGGTCCCTGAGTGAATGAACTGCGTCGGCCCACTCGTCTTCGATGGAGGCCACTCGAGTAAGCAGGCCCTCGCGCTCGTAGATACCGAGCGTTGCCAAACCGGCGGCGCAAGCCAAGGGATGGCCTGAATAGGTGTAACCGTGGAACAGCTCAATGGTGGCGGCTGGGCCATTCATTAAGGCATCGTAGATGGCTTGCTTACAAAAAACGGCACCCATCGGGACAGTGGCATTGGTAATTCCCTTAGCCGTTGTAAACATATCGGGCTGCACGCCAAAGCGTTGAGAAGCAAAAGGCTTACCGAGACGACCAAAACCAGTAATGACTTCGTCAAAGATCAACAAGATGCCGTGCTTCGTGCAAAGCTCACGTAAACGTTGCAGGTAGCCTTGAGGAGGTACCAACACACCGGTCGAGCCTGCGACCGGCTCGACAATGACGGCGGCAATGGTCTCGGCACCATGAAGGGCAACGAGATCTTCAAGCTCATTGGCCAAATCAGCACCCCAGGCCGGTTGACCTCGGCTATAGGCATTGTTTTGCAAGCTATGAGTATGGGGAAGATGATCCACGCCAGGGATTAAGTTCGCCGAATACGCCTTGCGATTACTCACCATACCGCCGACCGAAATGCCTCCAAAACCCACCCCGTGATAGCCGCGCTCACGTCCAATCAGGCGGGTGCGCGAGGCATCACCTTTGGCACGGTGATAGGCCAAGGCAATCTTCAAAGCACTATCGACCGCCTCAGACCCTGAATTGGTAAAGAAAATTTTGTCATAGCCTGGAGCGAGACTGGTCAGCTTGGCGGCGAACTCAAAACCTAGGGGATGACCCATCTGAAAGGCCGGAGCAAAATCCAAATCCCGCAC
>JANLRI010000340.1:0-1827 GCA_031361565.1 Betaproteobacteria bacterium
ACTCTCGCATCTCAGAATACAACTGGGCGGCTAGTGTTTTATTGGGGGCGAGCACCAAGGCTGGCCGACCTAATTGCGCAATGACATTCGCCATCGTGTAAGTCTTACCCGACCCGGTCACGCCCAAAAGTGTCTGAAAACTTAGGCCGTCCTGAACGCCTTCCACCAGCTTGGCGATGGCCTGCGGCTGATCACCGGCCGGAGCAAACGGCTGATAGAGCTGGAAGGGACTGCCTTCGTAGCTCACAAACTTGTTCTCACTTAGAGAAAGTTCAACCGTTGGACCGGACATTTTGAGGTGTTAAAATCAAGCAAATACAGTGAAATTGGCGCGCTGCAACAACTCAGCGCGTTGAAGCTGTGAATTATCCTCGTCATGCCCCAAAAAAGCTAGTCTTTTGCCTAATAATTAAGCAAGCTTTTTAGAGGGTTTAATCGCTTTTCATTACAAATCAACAACTTAGATCAAAAATGTCATCCTCCGTGTTTTCCGCAGTCGAACTAGCGCCCCGTGACCCAATTTTGGGCTTGACGGAAGCCTTTAACTCCGATATGCGAGCCCATAAGGCCAACTTGGGCGTTGGCGTCTACTACGACGAGAATGGAAAACTGCCTCTACTTAAGGCCGTGCAACAAGCCGAGGCCGCGCGCGCCCTGACCGCGCCTACCAGAGGCTATCTCCCGATAGAAGGCGTCGTCGCATACAACAAGGCCGTGCAGGAATTGTTATTCGGTGCTGACTCCGAAGTCATCAAATCAGGACGTGCTGCTACCTTTGAAGCCCTTGGCGGAACCGGTGGGTTACGCATTGGCGCAGACTTCATCAAGCGCTTAAAGCCCTCGGCGACGGTGTGGATATCGGACCCAAGTTGGGAAAACCACCGTGCTCTGTTCGAGGCGGCGGGATTCGTCGTCAAAGCCTATCCTTACTACCAGGCCTCTAATCACGGCATTGCCTTTGATCAAGCCCTCGCCTGCCTCAATAGCTTGCCCGAGGGCGATGTAGTTGTTTTGCACGCCTGCTGCCATAACCCAACCGGCGTTGATATGAGCCCCGCTCAATGGCAGCAAGTCACCGATACCATTAAGGCACGCAACTTACTAGCCTTCCTTGACATGGCCTACCAGGGCTTTGGCGATGGTATCTTTGAAGATGCCGCTGCGCTGCGTACCCTCACGGCTTCGGGCATGAGTTTCTTTATTTCCAGCTCATTCTCCAAGTCGTTCTCGCTCTATGGCGAACGAGTCGGCGCCCTCACTATCGTCACCCAAAACCAAGACGAAACCGCAAAAGTGATCAGCCAGGTCAAAAGAGTGATTCGCACCAGCTACTCCAATCCACCCACCCATGGTGCGACCATCGTGGCGACGGTGCTCAGTACGCCAGAGCTTCGCAAAATGTGGGAAGACGAATTGACGGGCATGCGCAACCGTATCCGCAAGATGCGTAGTAGCTTTGTTGCAAAGCTTAAGGCGCTTGGTGTACAACAAAACATGGATTTCGTCATCGCCCAGCGCGGCATGTTCTCGTATTCAGGATTGAGCGCGGCCCAGGTAGATCGGCTGCGCGAAGAGTTCGCGGTCTACGCGATTGGCACGGGTCGCATTTGCGTCGCAGCACTCAACGACAAGAACCTTGATCCCGTCTGCGAAGCCGTTGCCAAGGTGATGAAGAGCTAAATCGTCCCCGCATGATCGCCACTGGTCTCTTCAGTCCGACAGCCGTTTGGTGAAATGACCATTTTCTCGCTATAATGATGGGCTACGCTTCCTCGATAGCTCAGTTGGTAGAGCGCCGGACTGTTAATCCGTAGGTCCCTGGTTCGA
>JANLRI010000364.1:0-1810 GCA_031361565.1 Betaproteobacteria bacterium
CTTGACTCAAGGGCTGTCTAATCAGAAGCGCAAAGCGCGAAGCGCGAAGGCTTTATTCGCCATAGTCTTGAATGTTGAGAAGCCTGGCGGCATTGCTCCCCAAAATCGCGGCGCGCTGGGCGCTGGACAAAGTTGCTGTAGCCATCACATGATCCACCGGATTCTCCTCCCAGGGAATCGGATGGTCGGTCCCGATCACAACCTGACTTGAGCCTACCTGTGCGACCAAATGGCGTAGCGCCTCAGGCGTAAACACCAGTGCGTCAAAAGTAATTTGGTTCAAATACTCGGTCGGCTTTTTCTTCAACACAATGCCCGGATTGCAATTGCCCGGCGACACGAAACAAGCATGGTCGGAACGCGGTGCATAGGAACCCAGGTATCCCCCACCATGAGCGGCCAACACTTTAAGCCCAGGGAATTTGTCGAGCGTGCCTTCAAAGATCAGGTGTTGCAAGGCAATGGTCGTGTCTAAAGGATTGCCGATGGTATTGGACAACCAGCCATTGCCCTTGAAGCGCTTGGCCAATTCTGGCGTGCTCTGCGGGTGAATGAACAGAGTTGCGCCAAGTTCCTCGGCCTTTGCCCACACCGGATGGAATTTGGCCTCAGAGAAATCTTCGCCCAACACCGTGCCACCGATCGCCGCGCCGCGTAAGCCTTGTTTCTTGATGGCGTGTTCAAGCTGCTGAACGGCCAGATCAGGATGCTGCAAAGACAGGGTCGCGAAGGCCGCGAGCCGCTTGGGGTAAGCCGCCGATACTTGCGCCAGATGTTCGTTATTCAAGCGAACAATCTCGGCCGAAGTGTCGCGATCTTTGCGATACCAATAGGGGTTGATGGACAACACCTGTAGATCAATACCCATGGCATCCATGGCGGCTAAGCGACCGGCAATCGCCGCCTTGTCACTAATCGGGATGAAATGTTCTGGCACGCCTTTCACGGGCGGCATCACCGCTTTAGCCTCCGCGCCCATTAAGTCGACTGCGTCCTGAAAGTAGCAATGCGCATGCACATCAATGGCCTTGGCACGCTGGCCGTCAATCACGACCTGGGGGCGCTTGGTACCGAGTTTAGGATGCTTGTGAGACTGCTGAGCTTGGGATGAGTTCAGTAAGCTGCAACCACAAAAAGTCAAGAGGCCTGAGCGCAGAGCCAGGCCAGACGACGCACCCGCCTTGAGAAAGGATCGACGATTACTCATCATGGTTACGCTCACGCTGGAATAGGGGTGGATTGCCAGGCCACCATTTGCCATTGGTTTTGACGCTTGACCCAAAGGTTCAAGAATCGGGCATTGACGGTACGGCTCGTGCCATCGGGATTCTTTAAGGTCAGGCGAACATGCCCTAATACCCTTGCGCTATCACCGAAAACCTGAATTTTTTCCTCGGGCCGCTCGGCTCCAAAATAAGCCCAGCGCTTGCTCAGAATACCTTCAATATAGCTTTTCTTGTGATCCACAATCGCATTTGAATGCGTGTAGATCATATCGTCCGCCAGTAGTTCGTTAAGTGTTGCCACGTCGGCCTCCACCATGGCTTTGTAGCGACGATCTTCTAATGTTTTTATTTCCTGCTCTACGCTCACGACTACTTTCTCCTAAGAGGTAACGACGGGGCGGTGCTCCCGTACGGCTCAACGAAAAACCGATTAACCCAGCAAGCGAATCATCTCAACGAACAACTTAGGGTTGGCAGCCAAGATTTCGTCGCCAAACAAATAATTTGATTCACCTTCAAAGTCGCCGACCAGGCCACCGGCTTCGGTGACCAGAAGACTACCCGCTGCCACGTCCCAAGGGGCC
>JANLRI010000391.1:0-6149 GCA_031361565.1 Betaproteobacteria bacterium
CCCACGCGTGGTGTGCGACGTTATCATGCTCGAAGCCCGCCTCCGATTAAAGCAAACATAGATAAAAGATCGACCATGACGTCTCACAAGAGCACTCCCGCACCAAACGCTGACGCGAAAAAATCCAAATCTCCGCCTCAAGGTGCCAAACAGGCCTCAAGCATCAACGCACCGCAGGCGTCGCAGCCACCTGCCACTGGAATGTCCAAAGGACTGACTAACTATGGCGACCTGGGATTCTCTTTATTTCTGCGTAAAGCTTTTATTAAGGGCGCAGGCTTTACTAACGAAGCACTGGCTCGACCGGTCATTGGTATCGCCAGTACAGGCAGCGCTTACAACCCCTGCCATGGCAACGCCCCGCAACTCCTTGAAGCCCTCAAGCGCGGAATCATGCTGGCCGGCGGCCTGCCAATGGATTTTCCGACCATCTCCTTACACGAAAGTTTCGCGCATCCGACCAGCATGTATCTACGCAACCTCATGTCTATGGACACCGAGGAAATGATTCGCGCGCAGCCCATGGACGCTGTGGTGCTCATCGGCGGTTGTGACAAAACCGTGCCCGCTCAGTTGATGGGCGCGGCTTCTAGTGGCTTACCCGCGATTCAGCTCATCACCGGCTCCATGCTTACTGGTTCTCACCGCAGCGAAAGAGTGGGGGCCTGTACCGATTGCCGTCGCTACTGGGCAAAGTTCAGGGCGCAGGAGATCGATGAGGACGAGATCAATGAGGTCAATGAGCAGTTGGTGGCGAGCGTGGGCACATGCTCGGTCATGGGTACCGCCAGTACGATGGCATGCATTTCTGAGGCACTAGGCATGACAGTCCCCGGTGGGGCCTCGCCTCCCGCTGTCACTGCGGATCGGATGCGCGTCGCTGAGGCCACTGGTGCCGAAGCTGTGCGAATGGCGCATGCCAGACTAACCATCGACAAGATCCTGACGGCGCAGGCCTTTGAGAACGCAATGCGTGTCTTGCTGGCCATTGGCGGCTCGACCAATGGCATTGTTCACCTGACCGCCATCGCTGGGCGGATGGGTTTCGAAATGGATTTGAAGGCTTTGGATCGAATGGGACGGGACACCCCTGTGCTGCTCGATCTCAAGCCATCTGGCGATCATTACATGGAAGACTTCCATCACGCCGGAGGCATGGCCACCCTACTGCGCGAGCTCAAGCCCTTATTACATCTGGATGCGATGACCGTCACGGGACGCACTCTAGGCGAAGAGATGGAACGCAGTGGCCGGGGGTTTAAGCAGAGTGTCGTTCGGCCCTTCGCGAACCCAATTTACCCGCAGGGTGGTATTGCTGTCTTGCAGGGCAATCTTGCTCCTGGTGGCGCCATCATCAAGCAATCCGCAGCCAACCCAGCCTTGATGGAACATGAGGGTCGGGCCGTGGTGTTCGAGAACAGTTTGGATCTGGCCAGTCGCATCGACGATCCTGACCTTGATGTCCAAGCCGACGACATTTTAGTGTTGAAGAACATTGGTCCAAAAGGGGCAACCATGCCCGAGGCGGGCGCTCTTCCAATACCGATGAAGCTGGCCAAAGCGGGCGTGAAAGACATGGTTCGAATTTCCGATGGGCGCATGAGCGGCACCGCCTTTGGAACGATTGTGTTGCATGTCACCCCTGAGGCGGCGGTGGGCGGACCGCTTGCGTGGGTACAAAACGGCGATCGAATTCGGCTCTCAGTTAAGAATCGAGAGTTGAGTCTTTTAGTGTCTGAAAAAGAAATGCTGAAAAGGGCGAAACAATCGCCTGTGCAAGACCCGCTCAAAAAGCCAGGAGCAGAGCGTGGTTACAAGAAAATTTATATGCAGACAGTGACCCAAGCCGATCAAGGAGTAGATTTTGATTTTTTGATGGCCACCGAATCGAAAGGCAAAATTCCTCGCCGCTAGAAAAGCTCGCCTTGGCGAACAAGCGGTCAAGTCCTAGTGTGGTTGGAATTTGTTCGCTCAGTCTTTCGAATCTGGAATGACTGCGCCCACTACCGCACCCGTGGCTTTCACACCCACTTTTACAACAGTTGCAGCGGTTGTAACAGCGGCGTCAGCAACCGCGATCACCATACAGCCCTGGTTAAGAAGCACGCAACTGGCGATGAGAGCAATTTTCACAATATATGTCATAAATTCTCCAAGCCGAACAATAGACCGAAACATTAGACCCGAACTCTTGCCTAAGCAAGAAGTCCGTTGGTCGGTTCATTGGGTTTTTACTGTGGCGGGTCTAATTAAGCAGCTTCAGACTCTCGGCTGGCACGTTTGCGATCATGCTCTTTCAGATGGCGTTTGCGTAGACGAATACTCTTGGGCGTGATCTCTACGAGCTCATCGTCAGCAATAAATTCAACGGCTTTCTCAAGGGTGAGTTGAATGGGTGTCACCAAAACAATCGCATCGTCTTTACCGGAGGAACGTACATTGGTGAGCTTTTTCTCTTTCACAGGGTTCACAACTAAATCGTTGTCGCGACTATGAATACCAATGATGATGCCCTCATACAAAGGGTCACCCGGGCTCACAAACATACGGCCGCGCTCTTGTAACTTCCAAAGCGCATAGGCTACGGCGTCGCCATCGTCTTGCGAGATCAGGACACCATTGCGACGCTCTTCCATGTCGCCAGCCCACAAACCATACTCGTCAAACACATGGCTCATGATGCCGGTGCCACGAGTCAAGTTCAAGAATTCGTTGCTAAAGCCAATCAGGCCGCGTGCAGGCACGCGGTACTCAAGACGTACCCGACCTTTGCCATCAGGCTCCATGTTTTGTAAATCACCACGGCGACGACCAAGGAACTCCATGACCGGGCCTTGATGGGTTTCTTCAAGGTCCATGGTCAACATTTCGTACGGCTCTTGTTTGACACCGTCGACCATGCGCAGCTTTGGCTTGGGACGTGACACGGCCATTTCATAGCCCTCACGACGCATATTTTCGAGTAGAACAGTGAGGTGCAATTCGCCTCGACCAGAGACCACGAAGGTATCAGAGTCACCGCTAAAGTCGACCCGTAAGGCGACGTTGGCTTTGAGCTCACGCTCAAGACGTTCACGGATCTGGCGGCTGGTGACGAATTTGCCTTCACGCCCGGCCATTGGCGAGGTGTTCACCAAGAACTCCATCGTCATGGTGGGTTCATCGACATTGAGTAAAGGCAAGGCCTCTGGTTTATCGACCGCCGTAACCGTGCAACCAATGCCGATTTCGTCGATACCGTTAATCGCGACAATGTCGCCAGCCTGGGCTTCGTCAACGACGACTCTCTCGAGGCCTGCAAAGTGCAGCACCTGATTAATCTTGGCATTGACGGGTGCGTGACCAGTTTCGGCAGGGTCGCCAAACATAATCGTGACGGACTGACCAGTACGAACCTTGCCGCGCTTGATACGACCGATACCAATCTTGCCGACATAGCTTGAATAATCTAGAGCGGAAATCTGCAATTGCAAGGGTCCATCGGCATCATCAGCGCGCGCGGGGATCTGGGCCAAGACGGCTTCGAACAGTGGCTTCATGCTCAAACCGGCCGCTTTAGCTTTTTCGGCACTCGCAACGTTCTCCGGAAGGTCTTTCATTTCAGCGATTGCGTAACCATTGATCGCGGACGCGTAGACGGTCACAAAATCGAGTTGCTCTTCAGAGGCACCGAGCTTGTCAAACAAATCGAAGGTTTGATTGATCACCCAATCAGGGCGCGCGCCCGGACGGTCAATTTTGTTGATCACCACAATCGGGCGCAAACCAAGAGCCAAGGCTTTCTTGGTCACGAAGCGAGTCTGAGGCATTGGACCTTCAACCGCATCTACCAACAGCAGTACACCGTCCACCATGGACAAAGCGCGCTCAACTTCGCCGCCGAAGTCAGCGTGGCCCGGTGTGTCGACGATATTAATACGTGTACCGGCATACTCGACGGCGCAGTTCTTGGCCAAAATGGTGATGCCGCGCTCTTTCTCAAGATCGTTGCTATCCATAACCCGTTCGGCCACTGCTTGGTGGGCGCGGAAGGTACCGGCTTGCTGCAGCAACTGGTCAACCAAAGTGGTTTTACCGTGGTCAACGTGGGCAATGATCGCAATATTGCGAATCGAAGGAGCGGCGGCAGGATCAACGGCGGCAGGGTTTACGGTGGTGTTCATGAGGGTCAATCTTTTGTAGAGGAAATATCGGTCGGTGCTTCAGGTGCTAACGGTAGATGGGTAGATGTTCGGTAGATTTTCTTGTATTCGGCTAGAGGATAAAACTCATTGTGGGTACTTGGCCCCACGTAGCGTATTCAGCAGGCGTTAAAAGGTCCGCACCAAGCGGCGAGGCCTGAGTGCTTGATGATCGATTTCTACGGTCCCAAGCAGTTGTTGCTCGGGTCCATAGGCTTTAGCGACGACTAGTTCGCCGCCTTGTTCACTGATTTTTGTTTGCAATGCGGGCTGCTCGTCCAATTGATCAATAAAACCACGGGGCGAAAGCTTTTGGCCCATTTGTAGGCGCTTCATCTGCTCTTCGTCCAGTCGAACAGTGGGCAGGCGGCACAGCAATGAGTCAATCGGGTCGAGCCGCAGGCGTCTGGCGGCTAGGGAAAGCGCCTCAAGTTGCGCAAGTGTAATCGCTTGATCAAGGCCGAGATATGCCACCGCCGTGCGGCGCAGGCTGGCCAGGTGAGCCCCACAGCCCAGCGCGCGACCAATATCTTCGACTAGAACTCGAATGTAGGTGCCTTTGCTGCAAGTCACTTTGAGATGAATCACAGGGTGATCGGGCAGGACTGGGTAAGACTCCGGGAAGGCTTCCACCGAGGCCGGTTGCAGGCTGAGTTCGTGAATGACAATTGATCGCGCGGGACGATCTACGATCTCACCACGACGCGCGTATTCATAGAGGGCTTTGCCGTCTTTTTTGAGCGCAGAGTACATGGGCGGAATTTGCAGCTGCGCCCCGCGAAATTGAGCCAGGACGGTTTCAATCTGCTGGTGGGTGAACTGGTTGCCGGAGGTCGTTTGCGTGTCAACCACTTCACCCTCACGGTCGCCCGTGGTCGTGGTTAAACCAAGACGCATAGCGGCAAGATAAGTTTTATCTGCCGTCAGCAAATCATCTGCAAACTTGGTAGCCTCGCCAAAGGCGAGTGGCAACAAACCGGAGGCTAGCGGGTCGAGCGTGCCACCGTGGCCCGCCTTCTCTGCATTCAACAAACGGCGCGCACGGATCAGCGCATCATTCGAGCTCAGACCAAGCGGCTTGTCAAGTAGGAGCACGCCATGGACTGCTTCGCGTGGCAAAGACTTGCCGCGCACCGCAGTAGGCGGTGTCGTGTGTGGATTGGGCGAGGACATGGCCGCGCTAAGGGGTATCGTCAGAGTCTGCACGTTTGGCCTGCGCCTCTTTGATCAAGGCATCCATTGCCAAACCACGGTCGAGCGAGACATCATGAGCGAAACGAACCTCAGGGGTCTGATGAATTCGTACTCGCTTACCCAATTGCATGCGCAAGAAACCCGCCGCCTGACGCAATCCCGCGAGCGCCTTCTGTATGGATTCCTCATCGCTGGGTATGCAGGTGAAATATACGGTCACGTAGGAAAAGTCTGGGGTGAGATCGACGCCCGTGACAGTCACAAAACCGATGCGCGGATCTTTCAGCTCACGCTGAATGAGCTGCGCCAGTTCATGATGCACCTGCTCGGCGACTCGGTGGCCACGACCTGTGCCACCTGCCGTACCAGCATTTGCGCCCGAGCTGTAATTGGGTTTGTGCCTAGTATTCATCACAGGGAGGTACGAGCGACCTCTTTGATTTCGAACGATTCGAGCTGATCACCGATCTTGATATCGTCGTAGTTCTTTAGGGACAGACCGCACTCGAAGCCTTCTTTTACTTCGCGTACATCGTCCTTGAAACGACGCAGAGTTTCGAGTTCGCCGGTCCACACCACCGTGTTGTCACGCAACAAGCGAACTTGCGCGCCACGACGGATGACTCCTTCGATGACCATACAACCCGCAATATTACCGACCTTGGACACTTTAAAGATTTCGCGAATCTGAACCAGACCCAGGATTTCTTCTTTCTTGTCAGGCGACAACATGCCAGCCATAGCCGCTTTCAATTCGTCTACCGCGTCATAAAT
>JANLRI010000550.1:0-9551 GCA_031361565.1 Betaproteobacteria bacterium
GTATTCGGTACCCGATGAGCGTTTGGGCGAGGAGGTGGGTGCAACTGTTCATGGAGCAGACATGCTTGATCTGGAC
Source organism: Betaproteobacteria bacterium (assembly GCA_031361565.1). Taxonomy (GTDB): domain Bacteria; phylum Pseudomonadota; class Gammaproteobacteria; order Burkholderiales; family Burkholderiaceae_E; genus JAPOKJ01. Next base: position 77 of record JANLRI010000550.1, read on the forward strand.
GAGCTCCGAGCGTTTCTAAACTTGCATCTGGCGCGTTTCGAAGTGCCAAGGTATCTGCTGAAATCGCAAGACGCATTGCCGCGCACCCCCTCTGGAAAAATACTTAAACGGGAAATACGCGGCGCGGCTCTTAGACAGTTGGCGCTCGCCGGTTGATAACCCTTGTCTTAAGTCGCTGCGAGCGACAGATTTCCCATTGCCGAAGTGTTTTTCGTCGCCGTATTTCAATGTCGTAGTTCACCGATAGAGTCTCAAAATGAATGCAAACGAATCGATGTTTTCCGAGAAGGACGCAAAACTGGCGACTGAGCACTTCGACATCATTATTGTCGGCGCCGGAATCTCCGGGGTTGGCGGGGCTTATCACCTGACCAAGGAGTGCCCTGAAAAAACCTTCGTGGTGCTTGAAACGCTTGATAATTTCGGAGGCACGTGGTGGACTCATCGCTACCCTGGAATTCGCTCCGACAGTGATCTTCATACCTTCGGCTATCGCTTCAAGCCCTGGACCGGCGCGCCGATTGCAAGCTCCGAACAGATCCGAAAATATATGGGCGAGGTGATTGACGACAACAATCTCGCCCAGCACATTCGATACAAGCATCGTATTGAGTCGGCGCAGTGGTCCAGTGAGAGCAATCTATGGACAGTGCAAGTTCAACGAGTCGAAAGCGGAGAGCTTTTGCGCTTCACCGCTGCGTTCATGTGGATGTGTCAAGGCTACTACCGCCATTCCGAAGGCTACACACCTGAATGGCCGGGCATGAAGGACTTTAAGGGGGTGATCGTTCATCCTCAACATTGGCCAGAAGATTTGTCTTGTGACGATAAACGAGTAGTAGTGATTGGCTCGGGCGCAACCGCGGCGACCCTGGTTCCTGCAATTGCCGAGAAGGTGGCTCACGTTACTTTACTGCAGCGCTCGCCCACCTATTTTATTCCTGGACGAAACGCGATTGAGCTGGCAGAAACCTTGCGTGAGCTGGAAGTCGACGAGACTTGGATTCATGAGATCGTGCGTCGACGTATCTTGAAGGATCAAGCCAATTTCGCGCGCCGCGCAAGCGAGGTGCCCGAGGTCGTGACACAGGAATTGCTGGCTGGGGTGCGGGCTATTCTGGGGGGCGATTACGATATTAAAAAACACTTCACACCAAGCTATCGTCCTTGGCGACAGCGAGTTGCCTTTGTTCCAGGTGGTGATCTTTTTCACAGCATCAAGAGTGGCCAAGCATCCGTTGAGACCGATGAGATTGAGCGCTTTAATGAGCGAGGTATTTTGCTGAAGAGCGGGAAAACGCTTGACGCTGATGTTGTAGTGACCGCTACTGGTTTTAACCTGAGCGCTTTAGGGGATATCGTTTTTGACATTGATGGAAAGCGCCTCGATTTAGGCGAGACGGTGACTTATCGCGGACTGATGTTTACAGGCGTCCCAAATTTGGTGTGGGTGATGGGCTATTTCCGAGCAAGCTGGACTTTACGCGCCGATCTTGTGGCTGACTTTTTTATTCACTTGTTGAAAGAAATGAAGCATCGGGAGGCCCACAAAGTGGTGCCCATGTTGCGCGCCGAAGACTCAGGCATGCCCCTTGGCCCCTGGGTGAGTACAGAAAATTTCAATCCTGGATATATCGCGCGCGGCATGCATTTGATGCCTAAAAGTGGAGACAAACCGGAATGGCAACACACTCAGGATTATTGGGGTGAAAAAGATAGCCTGCCGACGGCTTTTTTGAGCGACGATTGCTTGAAGTTTAAATGAGCAATTGACACAGTTTTTGACGATATGTTGGGTCTAAAAGCCTGCGATGAAGCCCACAAGAGCGTAAAAACGCACACCTTCTCTCCAAAATTCGGACTACAATTCTTCTCGGAAGAGTCGATTGAGCATCTAAGAAGGGGCGATCATGACGGGTTTTGCATTACCAGATTCTTGGTCGTCGTTATCACGAAGCGTTAAAGATCTGGTCGCGCACATTACGCGACCTGTGGAAGCTAAAACAGGTACCGCCTCTCCGGCACCTGCGGACCTTGTAGAACTTCCCGAGAGCTTGACCATTCAGCCGAGCAAGACTCTGCCTGTCCTTGCACCTGCCTCTAAGCCAAGTCCTGGGTCTGGGGGCTTAAAAGTATACGCAGTCGACCCGCGCGAGTCGGTATTCGCCTCGGTCTTTTCTTTGTCCGGTAAAGCGACTAAAACCATCAATGCATTGAGGCCGGAAGCCACCGCCGAGGTGTTGCAAGTCAGTCAGGACGTAAGCCGTCCGCATGTCCGCTTGGTTGACGAGGATCTTGAAGAGATGGAACGCGACCTGTCAACTCTGAATTCCCTGACTTCGGTATTGAATGTTGTGGCCGCTCAGGCGGCAGGGTTCAGACTTGATGAGAAAGCGCAACTTCGGATCATCAAGGGTATTGGGCCGAAAACAATCAGCATGCTCAATGCGGCCGGTATCATGACCTTTTCGGATCTCGCTGATTGCTCCATAAACGATTTACAAAGAATTCTTCGAAGCGCGGGGCCTTATCATCGCCTCGCAAGGCCTGCGAGTTGGATTCAGCAGGCGAACCTTGCGTCCTTGAACCGCTGGGACGTTCTCAAGACCTTGCAGGCTACGGGGCCGATCCGAAGGCGCTCAAAGATACGGTTCGTTCTAAATTCAGTCGAGCTTAATCCCTAAGTCAGAGGCAATTCTGATCCAAACGGGGGCGACTTCGCGCCAGGCCTTGCGGGTTTCTTCCAGGCCAAGCACTTTGTCGGGAATCGCAAACGTCTCTCGAATGGCCTTGGCTTTTGGAAGTTCCCAGCCCTCCACCGCAACTAATGCCATTTTCTGGAGAATGTCTTGCGGAACGGCGGAAACTGCGGTGATGGGTAGGCCGCCAAACAAGGTCCCTAGTTCGCCCGCTGCGCCTTGCTCTTGCAGGGTTAGCACATCCGGTAGTTTGGGCGAACGATAGGTGCCCGTCACGGCAATTGCGCGCACGCCTTTAGGCTGGACGTTGGCAAAAGCCTGATAGCTGCCGACGGCAATATGCGACTGCCCCCCGGCGACATCGACCCACATCGGTGCCTCGCCTTTATAGTGCACGGTATTGATATTGGCACCTTCTTTTTTGGCCATGGCGTCGGCCAACATATGAGGGTGAGAGGCGGGCGCGTAGGAGCCCATCGTGACCGGATTCTTTCGTGCGTATTCAACAAACTCTTTGTAGTTTTTGGCAGGGACTTTTTCCGCAACAGCAATCACTAATGGGCCGGAAGGGTACATCGTGATGGGGGTAAGATCTTTTTCAAGGTTAAACGGAAGCTTGCTATAAAGCACCCGGTTTTGCCACACGGCACCACTGGTCGTGATTAGAAAGGTGTAGCCATCCGCGGGAGATTTCACGACATTTTCAATAGCAATGTTGCCGCCCGCGCCAGGGCGGTTTTCGACGAGGCATCCGACCCCGTATTTGGCCTGAAATTGCTCCGCAAAAAGTCGCGCCCAAGCATCTGTGAGCCCGCCCGGTAAAAAACCGACGACCAAACGGATCGGTTTGTTTGGCCAGGCGCTCGACTGTGCAAATGCTGATGACGGCAGCAGGCTGCTTCCTAGCCCCCCAGCCATCGCGCCCAGAATTGCTCTACGAGAATTTGAAATCATGTCAGTCTCCGATACATTCTTATGATGTGCGTTGTACTTTGACCGAATGTGTTGTACTGGTCAAGTGGAAAGTTGACGCTTCAAGACAAGGCGATCAGTGCTTCCCTAGATTGATTTGGGAAGCAACCAAAGTTGTCGAGAGCTCGCCAGCAACTCACCGTCGGCGCTCAAGAGCGCGGTTCCCGCATGGAGCTTTCGCCCATCTCGTTCGATCGGCCAACCTACAATAATATGGGCTTGGTTGACCCGAGGTAGTTTCATAATGCTCACGGACATTCTCGCGGTGACCATGGGCGCACCCTCTGGTAACTGATAGCTCCAGGCAATCCCTGCCGGGCAATCAAGTGCGGCCCAGACGGCTTCGATTTTTACCTGACCATCCCTCTCGGCCAGCCAGACCGAGGGTGTCCAGCTCGCCGCCACTACACCCTCTGAAACCGCCCCGCCGACAGGGCTTGGCGTAATACAAAGCCCATCAGTGCGACTCACTCCGCAAGCAAAGCACAGCGCATACGGCCAGCTTGTACGAGTTAGGCTACGCTGATAGCCCACTGCACTTGCAGCACTAGCGATGGCCATGGAAGGCATTTTTGGAAGCGGTAATTCGAACGGTTCGAGCTGCGCATGGGCCAATTCGAATTGACCGTTCTTTAAGGTGAGGCTGGCATCTTCATTGCGATGAATTTGCAAAGGCCTTTCAAGGGGCGGGGGCGCTCTAAGCGAGACACTAATCGAAGGGAAAAAATCCACCTCACTTGTGGGCTGATGGGAGGTTAGGCGACGTGCAAGTAAGCCGCCCGTCCAACCTCCATTGGCGGATTGTGCAGGGCCATTGAAACGTCTTTCAATGGACACGGTGTCAAGCATCGAGATCATCCACGCCGGTTGTGCCTCAGCGAGTTTAGCGTTGCGGCGAAATGCGATAAATCGCATTGTTCTTGTCGGCACTGAAGTAGATGCTTCCGTCACTGGCGACCGCGACCCCGGTGGGCACAAAGGGAGGTGGCATGCCGGGACCAGCGGGCAGGCCAATCGGCAAACCTTCGGCGACCGTGCGACGTGTACCGGCCGCAGGGTCGATTTCCGTTAGTCGCCCGGCGGCCGTTTCTGCTACGATAAAGCTACCCCAAGGCGTTTGCGCCACCCCTTCAGGCAAGGCCAGACCTTCCGCGATCGTGGTTTTACTACCATCAGCAAGATTGATTCGGGTGAGTTTGCCCGCTGCCTCGGTGACGTAGACGGCTCCGTCACGACCCAAGGTCATCTGAACCGGGCCTGCCAGGCCAGAAGCGATCACCTTGTGGTCCTTGAAGTCTGTTCCGCTGGCACGCGAAAGATTACCGGTCGCGATTTCGATGAAAAGAATACTACCGTCCTCCATCGGCAACGCATCCATGGGTGCTTTGAGACCGTGAACCATGGCCTTGGTTTTCATGGTGGCTCGATCCAGGACCTGCAAAGTACCGGTGAACCATGAAGTGAGTGCGACCAGTGATTGGGAGACGCCGACTCCAAATGGGTACTCCATGTCTGAGTCTTGCATGCGATGTATATCGGTGACGGCGCCGCTGCGAAGGTCAACCTTACGGAAGCTGAAAATATCGGCGACGTAAATTGAACCATCGGCAATACGCATCCCGGCAGGCACAGCCAACTTGCCGCTGGTCAGTGTTTTGAGTTCGCCCGTGGCGGGATTAAAGGACTGCACGGCATTGTCCGCCATGTTCGAAATGTAGATCATGCCTTCTGGGGCGATTGCCAAGTTATCGAGTGCAGTCGCAAGCTTTTTGACCACGGTCTTGCGACCCGTTGCGAGTTCAACCTTGCTCAACTCACCGGTCTTGGTGTCGATCACCCATAGATTGCCCTTGCCATCGAGATTGGCCGCAGCAGGGACTTTGAATTCACTGTTAATCACGGTGATCGCCCCATTCTCCGGGTTGATCTTGACGACTTGACCCTTAAACCATAGCGGACCGTACAGCATCCCATCTGGCCCTACCTCAAAGCCATTAAAGCCGCCCATGTCTTTGACGATCAGACGTGGCGGTTTCACCCCGGCGACATCGAGCTCCCACAAGGCGTCACCTAAAAAAACCTGCGACGCATAAAGCTTGCCGTTGCGTCGATCAAAATCCAAAGAGTTCAGACCCGGCAAATCTTTGGCAAGTACTCGCATCGGTGCGGTATCGTTTTCGCGGTAACGCACCATGCCCATCAGGTAGTTGGTCCAGGCCAGCTCGCTCTTCGGGCCAACAGCAATGTCGTCGGCTTGACCTTCAGGGCCGGGAATCATCACCTTGGCAGCGCCGGTATTGCGGTCGACCTCCCAAATGGCGTAACCCACGACCGAGCCTGCCAGCAAACGCCCTTTTTGATCGATCGCCAAGCCATGCACGCCCGTGAAAGAGGAAGGCGCGACCAAGGCCTCAGGCTTACCCCAAGACGCCGGCCTTGAGGGTGGAACGGTGGTGCATGCCGCCAAACTTAGCAAGACCGCGCTTAAAGTGAAACCGATGAAATTCTTCATTGCATTGTTCCTTGCATTGTTGCTAATCTTCGGTTGATGTTTGCCGAGCTTAGATACTTAGAGAAACCAGTGTACGCCGCCGCGCAGAAGTCTTCAAGAATCAGAGCCGATAAATGCTTGCTGCGGTGCCGTAGAATAGGGCATGCTTTTCTGCTTCTGTATATCTCGCAGCAATCTTTTTCATCGCGTTCCAATAGGTGGCGTAGGACAAAGAGCGCTTATCGACCGGAAAATTGCTTTCGAACATACAACGCATGGGGCCAAAGCATTCAATGGCATGAAGGTAATAATCCTGCTGGGCGCTGACCAGCTCGTCCGAGCTCGCAGGCCGATCACGCTGATCCCATCCATAACCGCAATCGGGCATGGCGAGGCCACCCAGTTTTGCGACCACGTTTGGACACTTCGCGATCTCGGCGATATCGACTTTCCACTGCTTAAAAATGTCTTCACGTTGGCCCGCGTACTGGCCGACGCCGAGTGGTGTACCAAAGTGGTCGAGGATGAATTGAGTGCCCGGTGTGGCCCGTACAAGATCGAGGTAGGCGCGGTTTTGGTGATGGTAATGCCAGGTGTCGTAACTGAATCCCAAGGTGCCCAGCAATGCCACGCCCTCACGAAAGCGCGGTTCAGCATAGAGTCTTTCGGGAGCGCGTCCGGGAATACTCAGGACTTTGGGATTGGGGTCGCGTGCACCCGAGTGACGAATGCCTCTGAACAAGCCGTCGGATTGATCTACATGGGCTTGCAGCAGATTGCGCAACATGGAATTGTCTAAAGTAAGGTCGGCGTGGCCAACGAAACCTGCAATGACCGCTTTCGGGAGGTTCCCTGCACCGGGTTGAGCCTCCTGGCTTTTCCGAGCCATGCCGACAACGAAATTCGTTTCCCCGAGAGGTTTGAGATACTCAGGGCCCTCGACGAGATAGTGGGCCTGACATTCGACGAAGACGGTTTTTTCAATGAGATGACCAGAGCCGGTGTCGCGCCAAAAATCTTCCAGTAAATAGGCTTTGCGCCAATCGCTTGGCCACAGATGATGGTGCGGATCGATGATCGGACGCAGTGGATCAATGATGTCCTCACGGACTTGACTGAGCCAGGCGTGGCTTCCTGGAACCAGTTTTTCAGGCATGGGGTTTTCGGTCGAAAATGAGTCGGTGTTCAAGAAAAATCCTGGGAAATTTGAAGTTCATTGAGCTGACGCTATGACTCGCCTACTCGCCCATCGTCGGTACTGGCCGGAGGCTCCTCGATTCGTGCTTGAAGACTGCGCCAAGCGCCCCAGCGATAATAGCCAAAAGCCATTAAAGCTGCGCACAGCGATCCGAAAGGAAAACTCCACCAAATGGCTTTGGCACCGATAAAGGGTTGCAGAAACACCGCGAAGGGCACTCTAAAAAGCCACATCGTGAGTGCAAAAATAATCGTTGGTGCAAGCATGGCTGCATTGCCGCGAACCACTCCAAAAATGCCCAGACTCACCGACAAAGCGATCCACCCCCACAGCACAATATTGTTGATCTCGCGCGCTTGCGCCATCACCGGGCTACCCGCCGGAATGAATAAGCTCAAGGGTAGATCGCCCAAGGCATAGATCAGCAAGGCCAAAGCGCTACATACGCTAAAGGCCAATAGGCTGCCACGAAGCGCGATTTGTTCGACTCTATCCCAGCGCCGCGCACCAATATTGATGGCGACCATTGCGGCCATGGACGAGGATAGGGCGTTGGCCGGCATTTGCACATAACTCCAGAGTTGAGCAGCGCCAGCGTAGGCGGCGGCCGTGCTGGCACCGTAGGCGTTGACCATGGCGAGCAAAACAAAATACGCACCCTGAACGATCAAGGATTCAAGCGCCATCGGTAAGCCGCGCTTGAACAGAATCCGAAGCAGCATGGGATCGGGGCGCAGGTGACGAATATCCTCACCATGTAAAGCAATGGGCAGGCGCTTGACGTAGACATAGGCCACTAAGGCCAGTAGTGCTGTCGTATTGGCCACTAAAGAACCTATCGCCACTCCCGCCATGCCCAGCTTGGGAAAGCCGAAAGAGCCGGTTAAAAAAATCGGCACGAGGACCAAACTCAAGCCAATCCAGATCAAGGTGAAGCGGAAGGGCGTCTTGGAGTCCCCTGAGCCGCGCAACATCATCATCATTACGATGTAGGTGAATAGACTGGGCACGGTCAGGCAGGTGTAGCGCAGATGGATGTCTGCATAGTGGCGAGCTGCAGCCGGTGTGCCCATCAAGTCGAGGAGGGTGGGAGTGAAAATCCAACCCGCCAGTGCGAACGCAGTCGCCAAGCCAATCACCATGGTCAAAGAAGTGCCGACCACACGACGAACGGCCTTAGGGTCGTTGGCACCTAAAGACTGTCCAACGGCCACCCCGGTCGACGTGCTGGCAGAGGTCAGGGGGTCGGGTTCGTGACACCGCAACAGAACAGCAGCACGCCGAGGACGCGATCCGGATTGCTGACCAAGTACTCGTCCACGTCCACTTCCAGGTGCGTTCCCGTCAGCCGCAGGAACCGCCAGTTCGAGCCGGTCGTCACGCACCCGTAAATGATCCCGACCGGCGTCCCGGCGGCGGCGTTGAACCGCTGCGCCGCGACCATCTCCGCCGCACACTGGCCGAGACCGTCCGGGATGCTGTCCCGCTTCGCCTCCACCGCCGCCAGCACCGGCGACGCGACGTAGTACAGGTTCTCGGAGCGGCACAACAGGAAGTCGCACACGCCGTTCAACCCGGCCGATTCGTCCACCGTGAACTCGACCCCGGACAGCACGGCCACCCGCCGCCCGGAGCGGTGCCAGACCTCGGCGAGCAGGGGCGCGGCGAGCAGCTCCGACCGCGCCTTTTCGGTGACGAGCGCGAGTCCGAGTGGCTGGTAGTTCTGCCAGAACCCGACGAGCGACGGCGAGATGGGCACCGGCGCGACGGCGGCGAACAGGGATCGGGCGGTGGACACCGTCAGACCGAAGTCCCGTTCGACCCGTTGCAGACTGAAGTCGCGGAAGCTCACGGCAACCCCCACTTGATCGGAACGATCTGCCCTCATCCTATCACCGCCCGCCAGTTGCGGTTGCGGGTCGGCCGGCGGTCGGTCGGAATCGGCCCGCCCACTCTCCCGCACGGACGCGCGCACATGGCCCAAGTGACCGGGCGGCGGATGCCCCTCCCGTTACCCCGGCGGTGAATCATCGACCCGCTGCACGCCGGTCTCCAACCCGTGCGGCGAGGGCGTCCGGTTCGTCGTATGATTGACGCGGTGAGTGTCCTTCGCAC
>JANLRI010000467.1:0-2251 GCA_031361565.1 Betaproteobacteria bacterium
GATTTCGGCTTGGACTTGAGTCGTTCGCCTGTGCCCGTCGTCATAGATCACATCGGACGCATCGATGCCAGTCTGGGCTTGCAGCAGAAAGATTTTCTAGCCCTGCAGGGCTTGATGCGATTTGAGAAATTCTGGGTGAAACTCAGCGGTATGGACCGCATCAGCCAAATCGGTCCGCCCTATGAGGATGCCCAACCTTTTGCCAGAAGCCTCATACAAGAGTTTGGCGATCGGGTGCTGTGGGGCAACGACTGGCCCCATCCCAATCATGCCGGTCCAATGCCGCGCGACGACGAGTTGGTGCAGCTCATTCACGCTCTCGCACCGACCGAGCCGGAGATCGAGCGCTTAATGGTCAGCAATCCGCAACGCCTTTACCAATTTGGAGAGCTTTGATGAAACCTCGTTTTGAAGGCCGTGTAGCGATTGTGACGGGCGCTGGATGTGTTGGCCCCGGCTGGGGAAATGGCCGTGCCATCGCCGTGAAGTTGGCCCAGGAAGGTGCGAACGTATTTGCGGTGGATCGCGATCCGGCTCGTTTGGAGGAAACTCTGGAAAGAGCGGGAAGCTCACGCGCTGCCATCACAACGTATAGCTGCGACGTGACTGATAGCTCCAGTGTCAAGGCAATGACGGAGGCTTGTGTCGCGGCCTTTGGAACGATTGATATCTTGGTCAACAATGTGGGTGGCTCGGCTGCCGGTGGGCCTGTTGAGATGGACGAGGAAGTCTGGGATTCGCAGATAGATCAGAACTTGAAAAGTGTGTTCCTGGCCTGTAAGCACGTGCTCCCGGTGATGCTGGCCAAGCAATCTGGAGCCATCGTCAATATCGCGTCCACTTCTGGCCAGCGCTGGACTGGTAGTGCCCAAGTGGCCTATGCCGCCACCAAGGCTGGAGTCATCCACTTCTCGAAGGTGGTCGCTGTTCAACATGCGTCACGAGGTGTGCGAGTCAATTGCGTGGTGCCGGGTCAATTGCACACGCCGATGGTGGAGACTCGATTGGCCAAGCAAAGGGCAGGCGGCGATGTCGAGGCATTATTGGCCCAAAGGCAAAAGCGCATTCCCTTGGGCTTTATGGGTGATGGCCGTGATACCGCGAATGCAGTATTGTTCTTGGCCAGTGATGAAGCTCGCTTTATAACGGGTACCGAAATCGTGGTGGACGGTGGAATGACGGCGAGGTGTGATTGATGGCTTCTGATGAGAATTTGCAGAGCAAAGAACTGAACGTTCAAATACGACGGGCGCAATCTTTGAGAGTGCCATTAATCGTGCCCGGTACTCGACCCGAATTAGCGGAAGTCGAACAAAGAATCATAGCGGAGCGCGGCCGGGTGTCTTTGCTGTATCAGGTACTTCTGAATAGTGCACCGATTGCATCAGGATGGGAGAGGATGCTCACCGCCGTGCGCAATCAGACCGGCGTGCCGGCGGATTTGCGCGAACTCATGATTCTTCGGGTGGCCGTACTCAATAAAGCAAGTTTCGAATTTGAGGCTCATGTGCCTCATGCTGAGCGTGCCGGGGTGGTCACATCCAAGATCGAGGCGGTGCGAGATCTTGGCTTGTCCGAAGTGTTTTCGGCCACTGAAAGACTGCTGCTCGAACTTACCGACGAGATGACCAAAAACATTGAGGTGCCGGACGCCCTGATGGTCCGAGTCCGTGCCCAGTTTGACCCTAAGCTGACGGTTGAGATTGTGGCTACTATTGCTGCATACAATATGGTGTCACGTCTGCTGGTTGCCTTAAACGTCGCGCATTAGTTGAACTCCTACGGCGCAAGTGGTGCCGTGAAGCGTATTGCCGATCACGTTGACGACTACAACGATGTTAGCCCACGTCCGAATTCTGCATCGCAGCAAATTTCGCACGCGGCGACTCGTTTTTATATTCACCTAGTCGTGCAAGTAGTTTGTCTCACTCGCCCGAATTAGTGATTTCAATTCAGGCTGACAAGGATTAATATTGTGAAACACACTTCCCCCGAACGAGCCAGGTGATCAGGTGAAACCATTTTCGCAATGTGCTTCAAGAAGTTTTGCTCTTTTGATCTCCAGTGTTTTACTTCTGTCCTGCGGTGGCGGGGGCGGAAGCACCGATACGGTCATCATCGCGCCTGGCTCAACTAGCGTCTGCAAGGACGAAAAGGGCCTTGCCAGAACCGGGGTCTTCTCTGGCTTCACAGGCAATTTCAACTGGCCTGACGCCGCCGATTCGAACGGGGGAGGAGGAGGTGGTGGTGG
>JANLRI010000499.1:0-4353 GCA_031361565.1 Betaproteobacteria bacterium
CCTGTGCGCTGTAAACCGAACATCGAATAGAAGATGTAGAACGGAATCATGATGCGGTTGTTCGAGGAGTAGGACGTTGCCGCTGCCACCCAAGAGGCCATTGCCCCCGCCTCATTGATGCCTTCTTGCAAAATTTGTCCGGCCTTGTCTTCGCGGTAATACATCACCTGGTCTTTATCGACCGGAGTGTATTTCTGACCGTCCACCGCGTAGATACCGATTTGACGGAACATGCCTTCCATACCAAAGGTTCGGGCCTCATCCACCAGGATCGGTACGACACGGGGCGCAACGTCCTTGTCGCGCAGCAAGGCGGTCAAGAAACGGCCGTAGGCTTGAGTCGTCGATATCTCACGGCCCTCAGCGGTGGGATCGAGCAAGGCCTGAAAGTGCGAGAGCGCCGGGATGTTAATGGTCTCATCGGCCTTCTCGCGGCGCTGAGGCAAGTAGCCGCCAAGTGCTTTGCGGCGCTCGTGCATGTACTGCATTTCGGGCGCAGTTTCGGAGGGCTTGAAAAATGGCACACCAGCGAGTTGCTCATCTGGAATAGGAATATTGAAACGATCACGCATTTCTCGGATCGAGGGATCATCCATCTTCTTGGTGTTATGCGCGGTGTTGCGACCTTCACTGCTTTTTCCGAGGCCAAATCCTTTTACCGTTTTTACCAATAAAACGGTCGGCTGGCCGGTATGAGTTTGAGCAGATTGGAAGGCGGCATACACTTTGTGAGGGTCATGGCCACCACGGTTTAGACGCCAGATGTCGTCGTCGGTCATGCGGCTGACCATCTCCAGCAATTTTGGATGCTTGCCGAAGAAATGCTTGCGAACATAGGCACCATCGTTGGCCTTCATGGCCTGGTATTCACCGTCCACGGTTTCCATCATGACGCGTTGCAAGATGCCGTCTTTGTCGCGTGCCAAGAGTGGATCCCAATACGAGCCCCACAAGAGCTTAATCACATTCCAGCCTGCGCCGCGGAACTCGCCCTCTAACTCTTGAATAATTTTGCCATTGCCACGAACCGGGCCGTCCAAGCGCTGCAAATTGCAATTGACAATGAAGATCAGGTTGTCGAGCTTTTCGCGCGCGGCCACCCCAATCGCGCCGAGCGACTCCACCTCGTCCATCTCACCATCGCCGCAAAATACCCACACCTTACGATTACTGGTATCGGCGATGCCGCGGGCATGCAGATACTTCAAGAAGCGTGCTTGATAGATCGCCTTCAAAGGGCCTAGGCCCATCGAGACCGTTGGAAACTGCCAAAAGGACGGCATCAACTTAGGATGCGGGTACGACGACAAGCCCTTCCCGCCAACTTCCTGACGGAAACTATTGAGTTGCTCTTCAGTCAGGCGCCCTTCCAAAAAAGCACGGCCGTAAATGCCCGGCGAGGAATGACCCTGGTAATAAATTAAATCGCCACCGTGGTTCTCACTGGGTGCATGCCAAAAATGGTTCATGCCGCAACCGATCATTGTTGCCAGCGAAGCAAACGAAGAAATATGACCACCAAGATCGCCATCACCTTCGGGTGTTGCGCGGTTGGCCTTAACCACCATGGCCATCGCGTTCCAGCGAATGTAGGAACGAATCCGCTCCTCGAACTCCATATTGCCCGGACAACGCTCTTCCTGAGCCGTCGGAATGGTATTGACATAGGCCGTATTGGCGGAAAACTCGATATGCGAACCGGTGCGACGTGCCTTGTCGATCATCGCCTCAAGCAAATACGTGGCGCGCTCCGGGCCTTCACGATCTAATACCGTTTCTAGGGCATCAAGCCACTCGCGGGTCTCGATAGGGTCAATATCTTGTGGGTCAGTAGAACCCAGTAAGTGTGATTGCGGAAGCGCCGACATGTCTCACTCCAGTCGTGTGATTTTTGGGATGGGCCGCAGAATATCATAATTTCAAGCTATAAAACGTGTTTTCATATAGTGAAATTAAAAGATTTTTATATGGAATTCGGAAAATCGTACAAAGCCTCGTTTTCCATGATAGACCTAGTCCCCTACTGGCGCTATATTCACACCACCAATGACTCCCGACCCTAGCCGCATCGATCAGCGCCAAGCAGCCACCAAGGCCGAACTACGAGCCATCCAATGGTTTACGCTCACCCATGCTTTAGGGCTATTGCTCTTTGTTTCGCTGATGGCCACATTGTTGTGGTACCTCCGCAACACGGAGACTTCGCAACAACAGCAGGCCCTTTATCGCGACATTGAGGTTGTGCAGCAAGCCCTGCGCCTGCGTTGGCGCGAACACAAAGAAAAGCTTGAAAACGAAGGGACTAGTTGGGCCATCGGCGGGCTCATTAACCCCAATCAAAGACAACTTGTTCGTGACTTTATAGTTTCGGAGCCGGATATCGCCTACATTGGTTGGATCGACAACGAGCGGCGCATTCGTTGGCTACAAGCGGCCAACCATCACCGCGTGTCCGCCCCTCGTATTGCGGGCGCCGTGGTTGAAGATTCGGTCGGCTTCACGACTTTCCAGAATGTTTTGGAAACCAAGCGCTCAATGTTTTCGGAGAGCTTCTGGCATTCCTCCAATCAAATCATGCTTGAGGTACAAACTCCGGTCAACATCGACGGTAACTTCTCGGGCACCCTAATCATGGGTTATTCGCTCAACCGCACCTTGGAAATGGTGGTCAATAGCGATATTCGCAAGAAGTACCAAGTGATGATTGGTGATGCGGGCGGCAACACCTTGATCAGCACATCGCCGCGCACGATTCACGAAGCTAATCTCAGCTATGAGTTACCGCTCGACCCTCCGGGCCACGGCATGCGTTTACGAGCCATTGCTTTTGAGACCCAGCCCCAATTGCTTGAGCGCAGCTTGATGGTCGCCGTGGGCGGGTTATTTGTGGCCAGTCTGGTGAGCCTGATGTTGCTTTGGCGTCATTCGCGCCGCCGTCTACGCGCCGAAGCGGAAAGCCACTTGCTCCTCAATAAGCTCAGCACTGAGACGGCCTTTCGCCGCGCCATGGAAGATTCAGTGCTGACCGGTATGCGCACCTTCGACATGGCCGGCACCATCACCTATGTCAACAAGGCATTCTGTGACATGACCGGCTTCGAACCGAGCGAGCTGATCAGTGCCACTCCTCCCTACCCTTACTGGCCTAAAGACGAAGACCAGGTGAACGAAGAAAACCTCGCCATGGTCTTGGCGGGGCAATCTCCTAAGTCAGGCCATGAGGTGCGAGTGCAACGTAAAGACGGAACGATCTTTGACGCGCGCATGTATGTATCGCCCCTGGTCGACCCGTCCGGCGAACAGTCCGGATGGATGACCTCAATGACTGACATCACTGAGCCCAAGCGTATTCGTGAGGCCCTGGCCGCCTCGCAAGAGCGCGTAAGCACAGTACTCGATGAACTCGATGCAGCAGTCTCGGTGTTTCGCCCAGAGGGCGAGATCCTGTTTGTGAATGAGGCCTTTAGAAAGCAGTTCGGTGAGCGCCGCGCCGAAACACTGATTTTTGGTCACCCTGGCGGCAAACGCTTAGAAGCCCAAACCATGATGAGCCTGGCCCTGAATCGTGCCGCCAGCGAAGACCCAAGCCAGCCGAGTTTCAGCCAGTTCCTGGACGAGGCCTCGGGCAAATGGTTTGACATCCGAGCGCGCGAAATTCGCTGGGTCGACGGTCGCTTAGCCAAGATGCTGGTGGCGGTCGATGTCAGCGTGCGTCATGAGCTGGAAGAAAAGCAGCGTCTGCAAGAGAGTCGCTTACAAAGCACGTCCCGCCTGATGACCATGGGCGAAATGGCCTCATCGCTTGCGCATGAGCTAAATCAACCACTCACCGCCATCACCAATTACTGCATGGGACTTAGTGCCCGGATCAAGAACATGGCGCTATCTGGCGAGCGACCCGACTCGAATTCTCTCATTGAGCCTCTCGACAAAACCGCCCGCCAAGCGGAGCGAGCCGGTCAAGTGATTCGGCGTATTCGCGAATTTGTAAAACGTAGCGAGCCAGAGCGTCGCGCCTGTTCAGTGGAGGCTATTATCAGCGACACCCTGGGCCTGGTCGATATTGAGGCCAAGCGTCTTGGCATCGCCATCGAAGCCAAAATGGACGCCTTTCTACCGCCCTTGTACGCGGACCCAATTCTGATTGAACAAGTACTTGTGAACCTTTTAAAGAATGCCGTTGAAGCAACCCGGGCGCATCACGTGAAGGATCCGCCTGCAGTCACGCTTCAGATTATCCAGAGTCCTCAAAGAACAATCCACTTTGCGGTTATTGACCATGGTGGGGGCATTGCGGCAGACACACTTGCGGGCCTGTTTCAACCATTCTTCTCCACCAAAGCCGAGGGCATG
>JANLRI010000508.1:0-6596 GCA_031361565.1 Betaproteobacteria bacterium
AGCCCCGTCGTTGCACTGCTGCTGGGCGCTTGGTACTTGCATGAGCCCATCACGCTCCAGATTGTTCTGGGATGTGTCGTGGTACTTCTGGGCACCGGCCTCGCGACAGGAGTCTTTCCGAGACCCGGTGGTACTAGAACCTCTTAAGATTTTCCGAAAAAATTTGAGCTTAAAAAGTGGCTACCAGGCCCTTGAATAACACTGGACCCGTTGGACCCTTCTCACTTGGCACTCCGCCCTTGGGCTCGAGACTGACGGCCAGCATGGGCACCGCCAAATCCTGACGTCCCGCCAGCTTCACCTTGAGTTCTCTGCCCTCGCCCAAAACGCCCAGAGAGCGTGGCGCAGCGCCCGGTGGTAAGGCCCAAAGTTGCAAAGACTTATCGGCGGTTTCTCGGTACTGGCCCACGCGCTTGAGAAGCAGCGAGTTTTGCCGAGGATCGAAGCTCACTAACAAATTGGCGGCCGATTGATCGTCTGCCAGGACGGCGACAAATTGGTGCTCAGGCGCTGCTCGCCAGGGTGCGAACACCACCACGGCAAACATCAAAGCCAGCGCACCGGCGAGCGCTGCAGAGCGCCACCAGGCCAAGGTTCGTCGCAAATCCTTGCCTGCGCTGTCGATTAAACCCGAGGGTGATCCGACAAGAAGCGCCTCTGGCTTAGGCTTCTGTCTTGCCGCACCTTGGGCTTCAAGTTCCAAAGCCAACTCAATTCGCTTCCAAACATTCGGACTAGGAGTGACTTCGGTTTGGATCTCCGTGAGAGATGCCAGACGCTCTTGCCAAAGCAAAGCAGCCGCACGAATGCCAGGATGTTCACGTGCCAGAGTCTCAAAGCGATTGCGCGCCAAGCCCCGCATACTGCCCAGGGCGTAGGACGCTGACAAGCTCTCAAGGAGTTCGGGATATTTTTCGAGGTTCATCTTTGCAGGGCCTTAACTTAAGCGAACCGGGCCATACAGCCTCGCAAGTGCGCCAAGCCTCGGCGAATCCAGGTTTTTACCGTGCCCAAAGGGAGCTGAAGTTGCGCGGCCAACTCGCCATGGCTTAGATCACGCAAGTAAGCAAGACAAACCACTTCACGCTGATTCGCTTCCAAACGAGACAAACACTGGCGCAAGGCGCTGGCCTGCTGACTAATATCTATTGAATCCATTGGATCAACCGCCTGGCCCGCGATGGTTTCATGATGCACACTATCTAAGACCTCGCCCTCATCAGCACGTTCACTGGCACGACGACGCAGCAAATCAAGGGCTCGAGAGCGCACGATCAATCCTAACCAAGCCATGGGCGGACTGAGGCTGCGCCGATAGTCGCCCGCGATCCTCCAAATGTTCAAGAAAGCTTCTTGCAAGACATCTTCGGCCAACTCAGGCCGCGACACCACCCTTAACGCCAGGCCGTATAACCTCGGGGAACTGAGCTCATAGAGTCGCTTCAGCGCAGCTTGATCGCGCTCGGCGACCTGCTCAATGAGCTGAATGAGCACTTGGTCAGTTGATCGATCATTCATCACCATCATCGTACAGCCTCGAAGTTTGCTAGGGCGTGGATCTATCGCGGATCTATCGCAGTTCTAAAGGAAGGTTCTCTCCTATGCTTTACGTCGCGAGAAGGCGCTTAGATTCAAGACTGTGTCATAAAACCACAGTCGCGACCCTCAACCGAGGTTTTCTTCAATATAACTGTGCACAATATCCTCAAAACTGCCGTCTGCGACAAAACCCATCGCATTGGCGCGCGAGGTATCGAATCGCGCCGCCCAAGTGCTCACCAAATTCACGACCACGGGGTCTGGCTTCAAACTCACCAGTGCAGCGGCTTTTTCGCCTCCAATTTTACGCAGCGCGGCCACAGCCTCGTCCATTCGGGCCACTAGGCCGGGTAAGTTCAACACTCGGTTCCAACCCCAGGTTTTCGCGTCCAACGCAATCGCATGCTTAAGCATGGCCACCACAGCGCGCGGCGAAGCTTCCCACATTTCAGTGTCCAGGGGCACGGGGAGCACTGAGGCGATGCCGTTGAGAGGCTCTCGAATCATCCCCGAGGCAAAACCTGAAGCGGCCCCGTTGGGTGTACCTGGCCGTACCACGACTGTGGGCACGCGTACGGCACGTCCATCGATAAAGCCTTTACGGGTGTAATCCTGCACTAAATGCTCGCCGATGAGTTTCTGAATGCCGTACGAGCCCTGTGGGGTGGGGGTGGTGCTGTCCGTCACCACGGCAGGCAGGTCTCCGCCAAAGACCGCGATAGAGCTTGAAAATAGGAAGGTCGGACGAGTACCTTGGCGACGACAGGCCTCGAGCACATGGCGGGTGCCATCTAGATTCACGCGAAAGCCTAAATCGAAATCGGCCTCGGCACTTCCGCTGACTACCGCTGCCAAGTGCACCACCAGCCCAGTATCTTTATCGACCAGGCCAGCCACACTCGCGGCGCTCGAAATGTCCCCGGCAACATTGCTCACAAGAGAATGCTTGAACGCACCCTCTGCCTGGTCAAACGCGCAAATACCCGTGATCGTGCGCGCTATGCCATTGACGGTAACATTCCCGGCCTGTGCAAATTCGCGGGTTAACCTTTGACCCAGAAAGCCAGCGCCGCCAGTAATTAGAATTTTCATAAAGTATCCGAGATGTAGAGAGAGAGAGAGCTTCCGCAAGAGCGGGTAAGTTAACGTATCGACGCCCAAAACGGCACAACATTGGCTTGCTGTTGGATGGTATTCACGGCGTCCAGTAGGGCGCCCGTGCGCCACGCACTTTCAGTGCCAGACTCGCCAGCTTCCAAAGCCCGAGCCGAGGCATAGGCCATACAATCTTCAAACCTCGCCTGATGCTCCGCGGCGCTGAGCCCGCGCCCTGGAAAGCCCGGCGACACATCGTAGGAGCGACGCGCCGTGCGGCCATCTCTACTTCGAAGCTTCAGATCGACCGCGCTATGCCCTCGGAGGTCCATGCCAGGATCTGCGATCACTTTGACCCTCGCGACAAGCGCTTGCAAGCCCGCTTCGGCAATCGCGGTGGGCCGAAAATGATTGAGCTTCGACGAGCGACGCCAGATCGCATTGGCCACGCAGTACTGTGCGCTAAATTGTGCATTGACACGCGGGTTGTCGCCCATCACGAACGGCGTGCCGACCAATTTAGCGGCATAGGGCGGCATGCGAACTTCAGCGTAGTCCAAGTCTCCGGGTTGAAGATTCAGTTCCGCGATGAGCTCGAGCGCTTGATTGGTCACACCCTGGGTGACGCCACAACTCGGGTACTTCTTAAAGACAATCGTCTCAAGCAACCAGCGCGTCTTCAGACCCTCGGTGAAGCTCGCACTATCGCGCAAGCCTTTTGCATACAAGTGACGGTATCCATAATGACCATCCAGAAAGTTCTTAGGGCCGGTCAGGCCTCGCGCAGCCATCTGAGCGCACCACACGCCAGTCTCCGCAACGAAGCCCTGTACCAAGCGCACCGCCAGGGAGCCATCGACATGGCTCTGAAAACTCCCACCACAGCGATTGAAGGCCAACGCCAGGGCATTCACGGTTTGCACCTCATTGAGAGCCATTAAGCGACTGGCCGTGGCCGTAGCCGCAAAGACGCCGGCAATCCCGGTGGGATCGAAGCCGTCATACATTCGTTCACTTAAATTAAAGCGAGCTCCAATCTCAGCACCGACGACAAGTGCTTCCAGTAGCGCCACGCCGCTGCACCCGCCACGCGCTTGAGCGAGCGCGAATGCGGCAGGTACAATCGCCGAGCCAAAATGAGGGCCCGGGGCCATGGCATCGCAGTAGTCAAGCGCGCGGCACATGGTGGCGTTGAGCTGCGCCGCAGAGGTTGCCGGCAGCGCATCACCAAAGAGTAGACTGGTCGCTTCAGGCTTGCCGCCACGTTCCACCAGCAAGGAGCGCAGCTCCGCGATGCCCTCCTCCCAGGCCCCGGCGACACCGGTACCAATTACAGCGACCAACACCCACTTAATCGTTTGCAGTGCCGAGGTCGGCACCTCAGCAAGCGACGTGTGCACCACAAAGCGTGCTAACTGAATCTCGCTAGACATGTCGGTGTTGGCGAAGTGAGTGGCAGGCGAAGGGGAATCTTGGGTAATCATGGTGAGATTGTGCCAGCCTCGCGCAAAGTTGGCCCACGCTCATTTCGTACCAAGGTCATTCAAAAAAGCCTCTTAGAGGTTAGTGAAGTCGCCGCAACGGGTCCGTAAATGCCCGTTTTATAGAGGGCTCACGCGCTTGGAAATCTATAATGGGGCTAGATGTTCTCTTTGATTCGGAAATACCCCTTTTACGGCTGGCGTATGGTCGCCGCAGCTTGTGTCATGCAATTTTTGCAGGCGGCGCTGCTGCACAACGCCTTTGGCGCCTATTTCGCGGTGCTCACCGAAGAGTTCGGCTGGAGCAAAACGGCGCTGTCGGGGGCCGCCGCCATGCAACCCATGGAAGCAGCGATTCTCGGCCCACTGTTGGGCTGGATTATTGATCGCTTTGGCCCCCAGGGCATGATTCGTGCAGGTGTGGTGATTTTCGGCCTCGGCTTCATTGGACTAAGCACCATCAGTACGCTGTTTGGCTTTTATGTCGCCATCATTACCATTGCGCTTGGCGCAAGCCTATGCGGTTACTTCCCACTTAATGTCGCGGTCATTCGCTGGTTCGAGCGACATCGTGCCAGAGCGCTGTCTTTTCTCACACTAGGCTTAGCCATGGGCGGCACCTTCGTGCCGGCAGTGGCATGGAGCATGCAAACTTTCGGATGGCGTCCTACGGCCTTTGGGTCGGGCCTCCTGGTTTTATTGGTAGGCTTTCCGCTTGCAAAAGTTTTTAAAAGCCACCCCGACGCTCATGGCGAGTTCGTTGACGGCGAGCCTCCTGTAAGCGCTCAGATCTCGGGCTCAGTGCTTCAGGCAACGCGCGATTTTACAGCCAGCGAGGCGCTACGTACGCGCGCCTTTTGGCTCATTTCACTAGGCCATGGTTTTGCCTTACTGGTCGTGTACGGTGTGAACGTTCACGCCATTACCCATATGCGCGAATCCCTGGGCTATAGCCTTGCTCAGGCCTCGGTGTTTATTACGCTGTTGACCCTTGCCCAGATTGTCGGCGTGCTTCTCGGCGGTATGCTCGGGGATCGATTTGAAAAGCGCTTGATTTCGGCGGCCTGCATGCTCTGCCATGCGGTCGGCCTGCTGTTGCTCACCTACGCCACAGGCGCCGTTATGCTGACGGCCTTCGCCATCATTCACGGCACGGCCTGGGGCATGCGAGGACCGATGATGCAGGCCATGCGCGCCGATTACTTTGGAAGCAAATCTATTGGCATGATTCTCGGCATCTCTTCCATGGTTATTGTTCTGGGCCAGGTCGGTGGCCCCATGTTGGCAGCGATCCTCGCCGATCACACGGGCAACTACCGCCTTGGATTCACGGTACTTGCCGCCTTGGTGGGCAGTGGTTCGCTATTCTTCCTGCTGGCCAAAAAACCGCTACCACACCGCGCAGAGCCCTACCGTAGAGCCTTAGCGCAGAGTGTGACGCTACCTCATGAGCCACGCAGTGAGTGACGCAAGGCCGCGTTTCAGCTCGCGAGTCACACTAGGGGCGAAACACCGTCTGGTCCGAGTAGAAAGCCTCGTCCTGAACCTCGTCGCTCCAAGTCGGCCATCCGGCGATGGGAAGGAGACGTTTGGTCCAAGTCGGCCACGCCGCGCAGAGACTCGCGGCCAAACACTCATCGACACTCGCGAGATCTGCATCGGCAGGCAGATCAAGTACCCATACTCTTGCGGTCATCGATTTGAACGGAGAAAGGCACTTCTGCAGCAAGCCATGTCCGACCACGTGCAAGCTCGCTTGTCGGATCAAGTCTGAGCGCTTTTGAACGAAAAGCCCCTGCCAATCACGGGCAATTAAAGCGGCCACAAGAGATTCGTCTTGCGTTAAGAGAATTGCCCCGTTCTCATCAAACAAAGTAATTTGATCTCGGCGTGCGCTTCGAAGGCCGGACTCTTGGCCGATGAGCGGTGCAATCTCACGTGCTTGCAGGCGGTTCAGACAGGCCTTCGTCTTCGGAAAGCGAAGCCAGACCAGTGCGTTTAACAAATCGTGGTGGCCGTCGTGACCGAAAGTGCGGGTATCGATAAAGGCGGGCTCAAACCCGTTGGCGCCAGCGATCGCCCACTCATAGTCGGTGGCTTTAGCACCTACTCGGGGAGTTCGAAACCTTAGTGCTTGATCGAAGCTGTTTTGAAGCTTGAGCTCCTGCGCGAGTTTGTTTAAGGAGGCTACACGTTGCTCGGCGTCGAGCTTGATCAGGGCATCAAAAGATTCAAAATACGGCTGCAAAGCAAGATGCGGCAGCAAGGAAGTGGGCGACCTCGCTGGTGGCGATGACATTGACTTACTCCAACTTCCACTCTAAGGTTTCGCCAGCCGCAAGCGGCACAATTGTATGATCGCCGAACGGGAAATGCTCGGGTACCGTCCAGGTATGTCGGCTAAGTTTTACCTTTGAAGCATTTCGAGGCAGCCCGTAGAAATCTGGACCGAAATGTGCGGCAAAAGCTTCGAGGCTATCG
>JANLRI010000536.1:0-1992 GCA_031361565.1 Betaproteobacteria bacterium
CAAGTTGTTACCGAGGAGAATGGTTCCCAGAAGCTCCTCGGTCTGCTTGAGCAGGCTCTCGGCGAGCTTTGCTGATCGATTGCCTTGCTTGGCGAGATGGCGCAAGCGGTAGCGGTTCAGGGCCATCATGCTGGTTTCGGCGATCGAAAAGAAGGCCGATATCAGCAAAAGCAGCACGAGGGCCAGGGCTTGTGCCCAAAGGGGTAAGTTTTCCACAAATCAGCGTCCCGCCGGGGCGCCCAAAGCTAGAAGGACCTATAGGCTACCCGATCCCCTTCAAATTCAAAAACAAGGCGTTCCAGGGTGTTTTGCACCCGCTAGAGCGCTACACTAGCACTATTCAAAGCAGGAGACATGATGATCAAGAAGCAGGCGCAAGAGCCTAAGAAAACGCTCAAGAAGGCGGCGCTGAGATCTCGTGCCTGGTTTGATAATCCCGACAACCCTGGCATGACGGCGCTTTATCTTGAGCGCTATATGAACTTTGGGTTGACCCTGGACGAGTTGCGCAATTCCGGCAAGCCGATTATCGGCATTGCCCAAACCGGTAGTGACCTTTCACCTTGTAATCGTCATCACATCGAATTGGCGCAACGAGTCCGCGAGGGCATTCGTGATGCGGGAGGGATACCTTTTGAGTTTCCGGTGCATCCGATTCAAGAAACGGGTAAACGTCCGACCGCCGCACTGGACCGCAACTTGACCTATCTCAGTTTGGTTGAAGTGCTGTACGGGTATCCAATGGATGGTGTCGTACTGACCACTGGCTGTGACAAAACGACCCCGGCGATGCTGATGGGGGCGGCCACGGTGAACATCCCTGCCATCGTGCTCTCGGGTGGGCCGATGTTAAACGGTTACTGGGGTGAAGGTCTGGCGGGTTCAGGTACGATCGTTTGGCATGCCCGGCAAGAGCTCGCTGCGGGTCGAATCGACTACGATAAGTTCCTGGCAATGGTGGCTTCCGGAGCGCCTTCTGTGGGTCATTGCAATACCATGGGCACGGCCTTGTCGATGAACTCAGTCGCGGAGGCTCTGGGTATGTCCTTGCCCGGTTGCGCCGCAATCCCGGGGCCCTATCGTGAGCGGCCTCAGATGGCCTATCTGACCGGGCGTCGCATCGTCGAAATGGTGCATGAGGATTTGAAACCCTCGGACGTCCTCACCCGTAAAGCTTTTGAGAACGCAATCGTGGCGGCGAGTGCGCTGGGCGCCTCGACAAATTGCCCGCCGCATGTGACCGCCATCGCGCGCCACATGGGTGTGAAGCTGAATATCAAAGACTGGGACAAAGTGGGCTACAAGATTCCACTCCTCACCAATTTGATGCCCGCAGGCGAATATCTTGGCGAAGAGTTCCATCGTGCCGGTGGGGTGCCCGCCGTCATGTTTGAATTGCTCCAAGCGGGTAAGCTGCATGGCGATGTGCTCACCGTATCCGGCAAAACGACCGGCGAGATTTGGAAGACGAGCGTGACCAGCAATCGCAAGGTCATTAAGGCCTATGACGAACCCATGATGCACAGCGCCGGATTCGCCGTGTTGACAGGAAACTTATTCGATTCGGCCGTTATGAAAACTTCGGTCATTTCGCAAGAATTTCGCAAAAAGTATTTAGAAAACCCAAAAGACCCGAATGCCTTCGAAGCTCGTGCGATTGTGTTCGAAGGGCCTGAGGACTATCACCACCGAATAAACGACCCTAAATTAAAAATTGACGCAGACTGTATTTTGTTTATTCGTGGCACTGGTCCGGTGGGTTATCCGGGCGCCGCCGAAGTGGTCAATATGCTACCCCCGGACGCGCTCGTCAAACAGGGCATCACGATGTTGCCCTGTGTGGGCGATGGCCGCCAGTCTGGCACCTCGGCGAGCCCGTCGATTTTGAATGCGTCGCCCGAGGCCGCCGTGGGCGGAGGGCTAGCGCTGCTCAAGACCGGAGATCGGGTTCGAATTGATCTCAAGAAACGTCGCGCCGATATGCTGATCACC
>JANLRI010000570.1:0-1558 GCA_031361565.1 Betaproteobacteria bacterium
CCAAGCTTGTTTTACTGGCGCAAAACCGCCAAGGCTATGGCAATTTATCAGAGTTCATCACCACTTGTCGCCGACGTGCCGACAAAGGGTTTTACCAAATCCTTGCGCAAGACATTGAAGCAGGTCTTGCAGACTGCCTCGCACTTTGGGTTCCCGACATCAACGAATCCAACACTCAGTGGCAGGCACAAGTGAGCACCCTGCAGCAAGGCTTTCCAGAGCTTTGGGGCGTGTGCGAAATGCTGCGCCGAGGTTATGACCAGGAGCTCTTGCAGCGTCTTAAACAACTCGCTGAAGCTACACAAATTGAAGAGCTTCCAGTCGGAGCTGGAGCCCAACCCAGCGTCAAAAACTCAGCAAGGCTTAAGTTGGTCGCCGCCGGAGACGTACATTTCCATCTGCGCTCTCGCAAAACTTTGCACGACTGCATGACCGCGATTCGCCTCAACACCTCGGTGGCGAACGCGGGCAAAGCCCTCATGCCCAATGCCGAGCAGCATTTACGCAGCCGCCTGCGGCTCGCCCAACTCTACCCGCTGGAGCTGATGGAAGAGTCGGCACGCATCGCCGAGCGCTGTACCTTCAGTCTGGACGAGTTGCGCTACGAATACCCTGAGGAAATCGTCCCGCCGGGCGAAACACCGACCTCATGGCTTAGAGCCCTCACCTATCGCGGCGCACCTCAGCGCTATCCGCAAGGTTTGCCGGACGGCGTTAAAAAGCAAATTGAGCATGAGCTCAAACTCATCGCCGATCTGCATTACGAACCCTACTTTCTCACCGTCGCCGATATTGTTCACTTCGCGCGCGGGCAAGGCATTCTGTGCCAAGGCCGAGGCTCAGCCGCCAATTCTGCCGTGTGCTATTGCCTGGGCATTACCGAGGTCGACCCGGCCCGCATGAGCGTTCTGTTCGAGCGCTTCATCAGCAAAGAGCGCAATGAACCGCCCGATATTGATGTCGACTTTGAGCATCAACGCCGCGAAGAGGTGATGCAGTACATCTATAACAAGTATGGACGCGACCGCGCCGCCCTCACCGCCACAGTGGTCTCCTACCGGGCACGCTCGGCGGTGCGCGATATTGGCAAAGCCTTGAATGTCGACGCTCAACGCATCGACAGTCTCGCCAAATCGCATCAGTGGTGGGACAGCACCATCGATCCCGAGCAACTGCGCGCAGCAGGCTTTGATATGGGTTCACCCCTGATCGAGCACTGGATTCATCTCACCCGTACGCTCAAGAACTTTCCTCGCCATCTTTCGCAACATACCGGTGGCTTTGTGATTGCGCGCGACAAACTCAGCCGGCTGGTGCCGATTGAAAATGCCGCCATGGTGGATCGTTCCGTCATTCAATGGGACAAGGACGATCTCGACGCTCTGGGACTGCTCAAGGTCGACATTCTGGCGCTCGGCATGCTTAGCGCGATTCGTCGCTCACTAGAGATTATCGGTATGCGACGTGGCCTGCGTGATGCCCAAGGCCAGCCGCGCACCATGATGATTCAAGAAATACCCGCCGAAGACCCCGAAACTTACGACATGATCTGCGCCGC
>JANLRI010000643.1:0-18104 GCA_031361565.1 Betaproteobacteria bacterium
TGACCGCAAAAGCTAAAAGTTCAGCAATATCCATACGTCCTCGGCAATTTACTGAGGTAAGCTTGGCGCTTCCCTTCGGCAGACACTAGGGTGTGCCGATGAATCGAGTCTTTTAACGATGAACGGTCGATCCGACGATCAAAAATCACACAACTACGGCTTGGCGCTGAGCGACATACAGGCCAAGATCACCATGGCCTGTCTCATGGCGGCCAGGGCGCGGGCTAGTGTGAATTTGCTTGCCGTTAGCAAAACATTCCCGGCCGAAGCCGTCATAGAATTTGCAAAGCTCGGACAAAGGGCCTTTGGTGAAAACTACGTGCAGGAAGCACTCGATAAGCAAGACGAATGCATGCAGCTTGACCCCGTGCTTGCTCCTTTGCTTGAATGGCATTTTATCGGCCCCATCCAATCCAACAAGACCCGACAGATCGCCGAGAGCTTTTCCTGGGTGCACGGCGTAGAACGCGAAAAAATAGCTCGCCGCCTTATCGAACAGCGTCCGGGCGGGCTCGAACTGTTCAACCTCTGCATACAAGTCAACATTAGTGGCGAAACGAGCAAGAGCGGCTGCCTGCCGGAGCAAGCAAGCGCCCTGGCTTTAGAGATCGCCCTGCTCATTCAAGAATCGCGACAAAGCCGCCCCGAAGCTCTTATTGCCCTGCGGGGACTCATGTGTATTCCCGAACGCGCCCAAGATACCCAAAACACCCAAACCACCCAAAACGAACAAGAGCAACGCAAACCATTCGCGGCGACGCGTCAACTATTTGAATCGATTCGGTCCGAGCTAAATAGGCAATTTCCAGAGCAAGCGCATCATTTCGACACGCTTTCTATGGGCATGAGCGCCGATCTCCAAACAGCCATACTGGAAGGCTCAAGCATGGTGAGAGTGGGCTCCGCGCTGTTTGGTCAGCGCATCGTAACGAGCAGTATTAGGCCATCGCCTTAATTGCAGCAGACAATCGGCTTTTTTGACGTGAAGCAGTATTCTTGTGAACGATTTTTTTGTCGGAAATACGATCAATCGTACTTACAGACTTTTGAAACACCGCGGCGGCGGCGCTCTTGTCACCAGCGGCAACGGCCTTACGAACTGCTTTGATAGCGGTACGCAAGGTCGAGCGAAGACTGGAGTTGTGCGCATTAAGCTTGACAGCTTGGCGCGCGCGCTTGCGAGCAGAGGCGATATTGGCCATGCGAAAATCCCTGATATCTTTGGAAAAGCCTTAAATTATATCCGATAACTATAAAAACAGGGAAACTCTCAACCTATGAACCTTATTAAGGCGGCCGCGACAGTCTCGGGACTCACGCTTTTGTCCCGCATCACCGGCCTGATCCGGGAAAATATCACCGCTATCCTGTATGGCGCCGGGGCCATGACGGACGCCTTTTTCGTCGCCTTTCGCCTTCCTAATTTACTGCGCAGAATGTTCGCCGAAGGGGCGTTTTCCCAGGCTTTTGTGCCGCTTTTAGGGCAAGCCAAGCATCGCGCCGAGCAGGCCGGCGATAGCGACGGTGGCCGCCTGGCCATCGAATCCATGGTCGACCATACCGGAACCGCCTTGTTTTGGGTGCTGATCTTGATTTCCGCCCTGGGCGTTGCTGCTTCGCCGATTCTGGTCTATCTCATGGCCTCGGGCCTGAGCCGCGATCCTAGTGCCTACGAGGCCTCCATCCTGATGACACGTTGGATGTTTCCGTATATTTTCTTCATGGGCATGGTGGCGCTTTCCGCGGGTATTCTCAACACCTGGAAGAAAGTCGCCATCCCGGCCTTTACTCCTGTCCTGCTCAACCTGAGCTTTATTGGTTCGGCCCTACTTTTGCGCGACTGGTTCAGTAATCCCATTTATGCACTAGCCGCCGGAGTAGTCATCGGCGGCGTGTTGCAAATGGCTATTCAGATTCCAGCTTTGCTGCAACTGAAGCTCTTGCCACGGATCAGTATTAACCTGCGTGTCGCCTTTGCGGACCCTGACACCCGCAAGATCATCAAGCAAATGTTGCCCGCCATGCTGGCAGTCTCAGTCTCGCAATTAAGTCTCGTCCTAAACACTCAAATTGCCTCCCGGCTCGCGTCCGGCAGCGTCTCCTGGATCACCTTTGGGGACCGACTCATGGAGTTTCCCACCGCCATGCTCGGGGTGGCCTTGGGCACGGTCTTGTTACCTAGCCTGAGTCGTGCCGCGGCCACAAACGATAGCGCGCTGTACAGCCAATTGCTGGACTGGGGATTGCGCTTGGTATTTCTCCTGGCCGTCCCCGCAACGATTGGCCTGGCCCTGATGGCCGAGCCGCTTACGGCGATGCTCTTTCATTATGGAAAATTCACCGCCAACGATGTTCAGATGACGCGCTTGGCCGTGCTCGGATATAGCGTCGGCCTGTTGGGGCTGATCGCCATTAAGGTTTTGGCACCCGCTTTTTTCGCGCGCCAAGATGTTAAGACACCACTCAAGATCGGTATCGCGGTGTTAATCGTTACCCAGCTGATGAACTTTATCTTTGTACCCTCCTTAAAGCACGCAGGCCTGACCTTATCAATTTCCATCGGCGCCTTAATCAACGCCCTCTGGCTTTATATTGGTTTGCGCCGGGCGAAGGTGTATACGCCGACTGCAGGTTGGCTCAAGTACATGGCTAAGCTGGTGTTGGCTGGTAGTTTGATGGCGTGTTTCGTCTATTTCGCGAGCGCCCAATTTCAATGGGTGACCATGAACTCGCAGCCCCTACTTCGGATTGCGGCAGCGCTTGCCATTATTGCCATTGCTGGCAGCATTTACGCGGCCACCTTGACGGCGATGGGCATTCGCCCCAGAGAATTTATGAGAAAGAGTACTTGAGATGAAGATTGCATTTATTGGTGGCGGCAATATGGCTTCGGCCATGATCCATGGCCTGTTAAGCAGCACGCCCACTGCGCAACATAGTATTACCGTCGTGGAACCCTACGCACCCACACGAGAACTTTTAATAGAACTGGCCTTGCCCTCAGTCCAAGCCTTCGCGGATACCGCCCGCGCGGCAGCCGCTGGCGGCTTGGACGCAGACATCGTCATTCTCGCCGTCAAACCTCAAGTGATGGCCGAAGTCGCTCAAGGCCTTGCCCCTTATGTTAAGCAACAATTAGTCTTGAGCGTCGCCGCTGGCATACGCATGAAGGATTTATCGCGCTGGCTGGGCGGCCATCAACGCTTGGTGCGAGCCATGCCGAATACACCCGCACTGATTGGAATGGGTATCGCAGGTGTCACCGCTTTTCCTGGCGTGACACCCGCACAGAAAGCACTTGCCGAAGCGCTTCTCAAAAGCGTTGGCGAAGTGGTCTGGATTGAAGATGAAGCCAAAATTGATGCCGTGACCGCCGTTAGTGGCAGTGGGCCCGCGTATGTGTTCCTGGTGTTGGAGGCGATGCAGGCAGCGGGTGAAAAAATGGGCCTAAGTACCCAGCAAGCTGCGACCCTAGCAAGGCATACCGTACGTGGCGCTGCAGAGTTGGCTCAGCGCTCGGATGAGGCACCCAGTGTCTTGAGGGAGAGAGTCACTTCCAAAGGAGGCACGACCGCGGCGGCTCTGGCTGTTATGAACTCTCATGGATTGATTGAAATTTTCGCGGAGGCTCTACAAGCTGCTCAGGCCCGAGGCGCGCAGATGGGTGAAGAGTTTGGGCGAGGAACTTAAAGTCTGCTGACTGGATTCAGCCGATCTCGCCCCAGCCTGTGCCTATGGCATTGCGCGAAACCATGGATTTAGCGACGGTAACAAACGAACGGCTTGGGTGCTTGCCCGATTGTTTCTAGCCGATAACGCCCTAGTAATAAAATTCGACGAGATTGAGGCAATCCACAACATGCTAAGGGTTGCTTCGGGTGAGGCGACTGAGCCCTACCCTCCTCCCCTCCCCAGCGTTCCAGCCTCGCAAGTTGCTGCGACATGATGACTCGCTGGCAACTGGTGTAGCATTCATGTCGTCAGAGCGAGGACCGTAATGTCCGAGAAAATTGATTTTCGTTATCGGGTTGGGTGCGCTGTTTTTGGGCTTGTTTTCGGACTCCTGTTTGGCTTTTTGGTCGGGCTGGGATGTGTCGCGAGCAAGTGTGCGGCTGACCCCATGGCCGTCGCTATTTTCGGCGCAAGCTTTGCGGGAGCGATCATAGGCTTTGCTTTTCCAGGCAGTCTTTTTTTCCTTTGGGAAATTGGTACAAGTGTTTGGTCAAAGGCAACGGATTTTTTCTCGAAGCATGAAGGTACAGCGCGACTTCTCGAGTATTTGTCCGTCATTGGGTTACTCCTGACGATGGCCGTCACGTTAATTACGCGGGGTTAAATCGTCACATCGCTGAAAATAGGCGGTTGATGGTCTGCGCCACAACTAAGAAGACACGTTCCTAGCTCGACACATTCGACCAAACGGTCCCAATTTTGTCGGCCAAGATCACCTCGACACCCCAGGACTGACAAAGCACTTTCGAACGATCGACCCATTGCTCAAAACCAGTGCTCTTCGATGCCTCCATAAAAAATACCTTGGTCAAACTATCCGCCAGGGCACAAGACTCCGCCACCACGCTAACGCTCGCCGCCAGGGCCGGTGACGCACCGGTATTTGGATCGAAAATATGATGGTAACGATGATCGCGCGTGAAACTCATTTGCGCGTCGCTTGAGGTAGCGAGGCTTTGCGCCACGCCGGGATTACGGCTTTGAAGATGCACCGTGGCCAGAAGTTCATTGTCCTGGCGGGGATGGGCGACGCCAATATCGTGAGCATTTCCAAAAGCACTCCACTCACCAAGATCCAAGAGTGCATGCTCGATCCCTTTCGCCTTCAAGGTCATTCGAGCCTGATCGCAGGCGTAGCCTTGGGCGATGCCATTCAGGGTCAAGCCCATGCCTGGTCGCTTGAAACGCACAGACTCGTCGCTCACCTCTAGGTCCTGCCAGGCCACCAAGGCTTGCGCTTGCCTAAGCTCATCAGCGCTTGGCAAACGATTCTCAAGGTTACTCTGACGCCACAGTGTCCACAAGGGCTGTACGGTAATATCAAAAGCACCTGCGCTCTGCTTGGATACCGACTGAGCGAGTCGCAAAATTGCCAATAAATCCGGGTCTGGTTTATGCAAGTAGCCCGATCGGTTTAGCTGGCTCACTTCGCTGTCCTGAAGGAACAAGCTCATCACGGATTCGATATGACGCAAACGGCCTACAGCGGCCTCCAGGGCGTGCTCCAGAAGGTTTTTGTCCACATGAGACGCAGCGATGCTCAACTGCGTACCAAACCCCACCATGTAGCGCTCTTGCGATATCAGCCTTGCGGACCAAGCATCCCCCCCAGCCTGGAGTGAAGTGCTCGAGAACTGGGCGAGGCTGACAGCGCCTAGGCCCACACCGAGACCCATCGAACTTTGCAAGAAATGGCGGCGCGGTGCATTCACCCCTTGCCGGCCGCTCTGCTTTATCGTGACCCCGCTGGTATGCGTACCCTTTGTACTCATCTTTAACCCCTGGCTCTTGAAACCGAAGATGCGGTGAAGTTGGTTGAAGCTGCGGCTGTCGGCAAGGGCTCCGGCAGAATCGGGATGACCACCCTCTGTGCACGGCGCTTCTCACCAATCAACGGCGCGCACAGCTCGTCACTCTCGTGAATTTCAACGCAATCCAGACACTGGAAGCATTCTTGATAGTCGACCTTACCCTTGGGTTCGATCGCCTGATACTCGCAGCGATGGCGACAGGTTTGACAGGGTGTTCCACATTCGCTGCGGCGTGGAATCCAATTGAAAATTCGCACTTTCCCCAAGATTGCAAGGGCTGCACCGAGCGGGCAGATGTAGCGACAATAACCGCGATAGACCATCACACTGAGTGCAATGCAGGCCACGGCCCAAAGTACATACGGCCATCCGCGCACAAAATACAAACTGATCGAAGTCTTAAAGGGCTCGACCTCGGCCGCTGTGCTGGTCCATTGCGGCGCAAGCAGGGCCGTGCCCAATACGAAAGCCAACACCACATACTTGATCCACTTAAAACGAGCATCTACACGGGTATGAAACCGCCAAGCTTGAAAGCCGGTGAACTTGACCACTTTGCTGATCAATTCTTGCAGCGCGCCAAAGGGACAAAGCCATCCACAAAAGGTTCCCCGACCCCAAATGAAAAGGCTCACAATCACAAACATCCAGAGGGTGAGCGACATGGGATCAAAGAGTAAAAACTCCAGGCCACTACCAGTCATCAAAGACTCGATCACGCCAGTGATATTCACAATCGATAATTGGCCCTGCCCGTACCAGCCAATGAAACCCAAGGTGAAGATCAAAAAGACTACGCGAAACCATTCCAAGCGTCGCCCGGAATCGGCTTCGGCTTGTTTCCCCAACCAGCCTTGGTTGGATTTCTTGACTAACCAGCGCTGACCCAACAAGGCCGCGCTCAACACCAACAAGCCCAAAATTAAAACAATGACATTGTTGCTTTGATTGCGCCAGGCATTTTTCCACGCAGCCTCAGGCACGGGTGCAGGGATCACGTACTGCTTGGGAATATCGTAATTAAAGGGATACAGGCCTTCGAAATTTTGTCGATTGAAGGTGCCGTAGGTCCGTTTGACCCGGTAACGAAACTCGAGTGCTCTGGCAGGATCGAGCCCGGCATAACCGGCGACTTGTACTACTTTGGCATTGTTGCGATCAAAGCCTAGAGGCAATTTCAGGCCATGGTCATAGACAAAATCCTTGAGCTCGATTTCACTCTCACCCTGCTTTAACACCAGCCGATTCAGGCCGCCAGCAATTACGAAATCGTCGCCAATAAAGGAGTACGGCCCTCTCGAAACCACGAGCAGGCTGTGCATACCGTTTTTTAAATTGAACTCAATTTTTTTGTAGCCAGCCTCATCCAGTAGATTGCGCCCGACCTGAGGCAAACTCAAGAGCGCGACGCGCAATTCGATGGCGATGTCATCACCTTGCGCAGTCTCTTGGCCATTTTGTCGAGCCGCGGGCGTCCCTACAAATGCCTTCTCGATGTCCTGCTGCTTGAAGATCGCCCCTTGAATCAAGCCCGACTTCGTCAGGCCCTCCCAATCCATCGGCTCGAAAACATCCATACGCAACTTGGCAAGCTTTTCAGGGTCCACCGAGCCGACGATGCCAAGTTTCGCCCCTGCGATTTTGATGGCGGCCTTCATGATGGACTTGTCCATCAGCTCAACAGTCACCGTGCCGCGCGAAATACCCCGCAATTGCGCGACTCCGGGTGGAGGAGCCTTTCCTGCGTTGGTGCCCAGTTGAGATTCATTCACCAATCGCATGGTTTGCTTCACTGACAGACCTCGATACTGCCCGGCGAAATCTCCCATCAGTTTATCGCCCAGCCCACCCACAAACAAAGGCTCTTTATGCGAGAGCAATCTGACCTCAAGAAACTTGCCCTTGGTATCAAGGCTGATCAGCATGTTGATGACCTTCCCCGAATAACCAGGCACCGGAGCGATATCAACCGACTCAAAAGCATAGCCCATCAGGATCGGTTTACGAGCCCCCCCGCTCGGCCCGATCGCTGAATCTTGCCCAAAAGGCCAAACTGTTCGCCCCTGCCCATCGATGGACGGAACGACATCGACCGGCGAACCAGGAGGTTTGAAGATGGGCCAGATCGCGAGATTACTGTCCTTCTCACCGATGACCAGAGGTGCCGGAAAGTACTGTTGAAGACTCTTCTTGTCCAGTTCCCCAGCCTGCAGGAAAGTGGGTGAAATAGCGAGGAAAAGCATCGCGACGTAGCACAGTAGTGCGGCGTGCGAAGACGACCTCAATAGGCCACGGAAGGGTGAAGCTCGAGAAAGCGACCTTGAAATAGTCTTTAGAGCCGTGATTTGCATGGCCGAATATTAGCGAACTAAAACCAATGCGATGTTAAAAGACCTACAAAAACGACAGCCCCAAACCAATTGTTATGGTTGAAGGCCTTGAAACATCCCTCGGGCTGACGTTTGCGGATTAGCCACAGGTGATAGCAGGCGATGGCGCCAGCGATCATCAAACTAAGAAAATACAAGTCGTCAAGATCGGCCAACTCACCGACAAGCGCCAAGAGTAGTAACGTGGCCGTGTAGAAAAATGCGACGGCCAAAATATCAAAGCGACCAAAAGTGATGGCGGCCGTCTTGATACCGATCTTGAGGTCATCCTCACGATCCACCATGGCATATTCGGTGTCATAGGCGAGAGCCCAGCAAACATTTGCGGCGAGCATCACCCAGGCGATCAAGGGAATCTCGCCTTGCACCTCGGCAAAGGCCATCGGTATTCCGAAACCAAAGGCAATGCCCAGATAAGCCTGGGGCAGCGCAAAGAAGCGCTTTGTAAAAGGGTAGCTCACCGCCAAAAACACTGCAACCAAGGCGAGCGACCAAGTCAGGCCACTAAAAGGGATCAAGAGCGCGGCGGCCAACGCACATAGAACGGCAAAAAGTACCAGAGCTTCCTTCCCCGACACCAGACCAGCAGTTAATGGTCGATCCTTGGTTCTCGCGACATGTTTATCAAAGTCTCGATCAGCGTAGTCATTGATTACGCATCCGGCCGAACGCATCAACAAGGTTCCCAGCGAAAAAGCGAAGAGATGATAGGCAGAGGGCTCACCGGCCGAGGCGACAAACAGTGCCCACAGGGTTGGCCAGAGTAAGAGCAATGTCCCAATGGGCTTATTGAGGCGCATAAGCCGCCCATAGAGTCGCCAGCGCGCTTCAGGCCGCACTAGGTCACTGCTTTTTGCTGTAAATACTCGGGTCGATCCCACAGCCGACCTTGCATCACTTCTTTGAGAATACGCACGGCCTCCCAGAGATCGACAAAACGAACATAGAGCGGCGCAAAGCCAAAGCGCAAAATATCCGGTGTTCGGAAGTCGCCAATCACGCCGCGAGCAATCACCGCCTGCATAATGGCATAACCCTGGGGATGAGTTAACGCGACTTGACTACCCCGGTCTTGGGCCAATCGAGGTGAGGCTAGGCCAAACTCAAATTCAGCCAGTTGCTCGTCAATCAAGCGAATGAAGAAGTCTCCCAAGGCCATGCTCTTGGCGCGTACGGCACTTAAACTCACGCCCTCATAAGCCTCCAAAGCCTTCTCAAAAGCGATCAGGCCAAGCTGCGAAGCGGTACCTACCAACATTTGATCGATACCAGGATGGGGTTCGTACTCATGCGTAAACGCGAAGGGCGCCTTGTGGCCATGCCAGCCTTGTAAGGGTTGTCGAATGGTCGCCAGTAGATCCTCTCGCACATACACAAATGCAGGCGCGCCGGGTCCGCCATTGAGGTATTTGTAGCCACAGCCGACGGCGAAATCGACATGGCATTCATTCAGACGAACATCAAGTACGCCTGCGCTGTGGGCAAGATCCCAGATGACGAGTCCACCTTGGGCTTGAGTCTGGGCACTCACGCTGGCCATATCATAAATACGGCCGGTTTTGTAGTTCACTTGAGTGAGCTGAACCAGTGCAAGATCGGAGCCTGCGGCTCGAATCGCTGCGGGCACCTCCTCTTGCTCGGCATACACCACGTCAACCCCAAACTGTTCGGCGATGCTGGCTACGATATAGGCATCGGTCGGAAAATTGCCACGCTCACAAATAATCGTCTTGCGGCTCGGACGTAGCTTCAGGGCCGCTGCCAACACCTTATACAGATTCACTGACGTGGAGTCACAGGCCACCACTTCGTGCGGTTTGGCCCCGATGATTCGAGCAATTTTTTGGCCCACACGCAGCGGAGCAGGATACCAGTCGGCATCATTCCAAGAGCGAATTAAGCCAACACCCCATTCTATTTGAATGGCCTGCTGAACTCGTTCAGCGACGCCCTTAGGCAGAGCTCCCAAGGAGTTTCCATCTAGATAAATAACGCCCTGGGGTAGAAAAAAACGATCCCTTAAGGGCGCGAGTAAATCGCTCTCATCGAGCGCTTGCGCGGAAGATTTGGACTGCATCTTTGAAGACTCGTAAAAAAACGAACGATTGATTGACGGCGGGCACGGTTAAGCCTTGACGCAAGAAATCGCAGCCCGCCTTCGAGCGTTGAATCGCAAGCTATGCGACGGCAATTAGATCGGCCATCGCTGGATTATCAACCACTTCAGACGAAAACAAAAAACCCGGCGTCTCACGAGGCCGGGTTGATTTTGAAGGAGGCTTTCGGCCACCCCAGACAAGAGTCAGATTACTGCTTCTTGTCGTCTTTCTTGTCATCTTTTTTGTCGTCTTTCTTTTCAGCCTTAGCAGCAGGCTTGTCGTCAGACTTTTTGCTGTCTTTCTTGGCGTCAGCTTTTGCATCAGCTTTAGGAGCATCAGCCTTAGGAGCATCAGCCTTAGCCGCATCTTTCTTGGCATCCTTTTTTGCGTCAGCCTTAGCATCAGCTTTAGGTGCATCTTTCTTAGCATCGGCTTTAGGAGCGTCTTTCTTCATATCGGCTTTAGCGTCAGCTTTAGCGTCTGCTTTAGCGTCAGCTTTAGGAGCGTCTTTCTTAGCATCAGCTTTTGGCTCAGCCTTAGGAGCATCCTTCGAGCCAGCGTCGGCTTTAGGAGCATCTTTCTTAGCATCAGCCTTAGCTTCAGCTTTAGGCGCACCACCGCCGCCAATTGCCAAACCAGCCGCAGCCATTTTCTTGACGTTTTCTTCGCCAATACCTTTAACACGGGTCTCAAGGTCTTTCATATCCTTGAAATTGCCTTTCTTGCGCTCTTCAAGAATACGACCCGCCAGGACCGGACCAATACCACTCACCGCTTCAAGTTCAGCCTGAGTTGCTTTGTTCGCATCCACCGCGAAGGCCAGCCCCATCGAGCCAAAGAACAAAGTCACCGCAGTAAACAGGGACCAAAACAATTTTTTCATCTCTCACTCCAAAAAAAGGATTTCTCCAGTAAGCAATGCGCTCACGGTGCAAAGAACGAACCTCAAGCGACAATGGTTGACAACCCATCGTCTCATTCGCCAATCTAAAGGCGTCTGGGCGGATAACTGTCCCACTGATTGCAGCCCGGACAGCGCCAAAAGTACTGTTTCGCCTGAAACCCGCAATGTTTGCAGGTGTAGCGGGCCTTAGGCTCAGCATGGGTTGCAACTAGCGACTTAAGCCAAGCATGATCGTCTTGGGCGCCCTTCAGCATTTGGTTCAAAGCACCCAAGGAAGCAGATTTTTGAACCAAGGGACGTGCCCAAAGGTCGGCTTGGGTTTGCCCATCCTGCGCCACTCTAGCCTGATAGAGCTCCTGAAACACATCACTTGAGAAATGCGCCTCCAAAGCCTTCTCCAGTGCGGCCATGCCCTTTCGATCCTGCGGATCGAGCTCCAAATGGGCTTGAATCCAAGGCCCGGCCATCAATCCTAGAAACTCGGGATGAGCGCTAAAGAGAGGCTGCCAAGCCTGAATAGCGGCTTGATACTGACCTTGCTTGAAGAGAGACTCACCGCGCATCAAGGCCGGGCGGGGGTGGCCAGGCAACGCACGTTCAGCGGCGTCAAGTTCGTTTTGCTCACAGCGGAAGTGACAAAGCTGCTTGGAAAAGCTTTCACCGCCAAGCTTTTGCAACTCTTCTCCGAGCTCAACAGCCTGAGGCCAATCGCTGACCATTTGAGCAATCGACAAACGATGCCTCAATGCAGCGCCCGCGTATGCACTGCCCGCGAGTCGGTTAAAAGCATCTTCAGAACGATCCAGCAAACCCGCTTTTAAAAAGTCCTGGCCCAGCTCATAAAGTGCATGAGACTTTTCTTCCGGCTTAATGCTCGCTCTATCAAACAAATTTTGATGAACTCGAATGGCGCGATCATATTCGCCTCGGCGTCGAAAAAGGTTGCCAAGAGCAAAATGTAGCTCGACAGTTTCGGGTTCAAGTCGAACTACATCTACAAAGGCATCGATGGCCTTATCGGGCTGCTCGTTCAAGAGAAAATTCAAGCCCTTGAAGTAGGCCTCCGGAAGTTGCGCCTTGGAAGGCTGCTGATCAGATTTCCGATCCATCCGGGACGCAAACCACCCTAGGCCGAAGAAAAGCGGGAGAACAAGGATCCACCAGATTTCAAAATTCATTCAGCGCAGCCCACTCTTGAACACTTAAAAACTTTCAAAGAGCTGACCTCAGAAACCACCCATTGGGGGGACAGGCATTACCGCATCGACTGTAGGCGGCGTGACTGCGTTACTGGCTGCAGTGGCCTTGGCCGCCAGCTTGATATCTTTCTTGAGCTTGGCGATTTCACGTCGGCCTCTGAAATAAGCAGGGATCACCGACAACAATCCGACCACCACTCCAGCCACAAAAAAGACCAGCAAATAGATGACTAATGGAAAATTCCAAACATAGTCACCAGTAAACAAAAAGAAACGAAGTTCAGTAGGAGCCGTGTTCTTAATCGCAAAGCCTAAGGCGAGTACGAACAACAGACCATTAATTATCCAAGTGATAGCGCGCATAGGAGTCTCCTCAATCTATTGGGTAGGGAGTCTACAGCTCACCTACAATGAAGGCTAGACCCAGGGCTATAGCTCGCCTAATTGCAAAGCTTGATCCACGCGTTCGCGCAGTTCTTTGCCAGGCTTGAAATGTGGCACCCGCTTTGGGGGCACAACGACTTTGGCACCGGACTTCGGATTACGCCCGACGCGGGAAGGCCTATGAGAAAGGGCGAAGCTACCAAAACCACGAATCTCAATACGCTGGCCTTCAGCCAAGGCCTTGGACATCGCATCGAGAATAGTTTTGACAGCTTCTTCAGCGTCTTTAGCAACCAACTGAGGATAGTGCTCGGCCAGACGGGCAATCAACTGCGAGCGTGTCACCGCGCCAGCGCCCTCTTCTTCAGAGGCGTCAATCAATTCAAACCCGTTATCGCTCACACTACCCTCGCAGTATCAAAGTTTACTTACTTGTTATCGCCTTCCAACTTGGCACGCAACAAGGCACCAAGGTTGGTGGTACCGGCACTACCAGCACTTTCAGAAGCAATCTTTTGCATGGCTTCAGCAGTGTCGGCCGTGTCTTTGGCCTTGATCGACAAATTGATCGAACGGTTCTTGCGATCAATATTGATCACCATCACCTCAATTTCATCACCTTCTTTCAGCATGTTACGAGCATCTTCCACACGGTCGCGTGAGATTTCGGAAGCGCGCAAGTAGCCTGTGAGGTCAGCAGCGAGTTCAATTGTGGCGCCTTTAGCGTCAACCACCGTAACTTTGCCTTTGACCATCGAGCCCTTGTCGTGAGTCGAGGCATAGTTGTCGAACGGATCACCATCCAACTGCTTGATGCCGAGAGAGATACGTTCGCGCTCAACATCAATCGCCAAGACCACGGCTTCAACTTCATCGCCCTTCTTGAAATCACGCACGGCTTCTTCACCAGGCTTGTTCCAGGAAAGGTCGGACAGGTGAACCAGGCCATCAATACCACCGGCTAGGCCGATAAACACACCAAAGTCGGTGATCGATTTGATCGCGCCCTTAACTTTGTCGCCCTTACGGCTGTTGATCGCAAACTCATCCCACGGGTTCGGACGGCACTGTTTCATACCGAGCGAAATACGGCGACGTTCTTCGTCGATCTCGAGCACCATCACTTCGGTTTCATCACCGAGGTTCACTGCTTTAGAAGGATTGATGTTCTTGTTGGTCCAGTCCATCTCGGAAACGTGTACCAGGCCTTCGATGCCGGGTTCGATCTCAATGAAAGCGCCGTAGTCGGTGATGTTCGTCACTTTGCCGAACATACGAGTGCTGGTCGGGTAACGACGTGCAATACCGTTCCATGGATCGTCGCCCAATTGCTTAATACCGAGAGACACACGGTTTTTCTCTTGATCAAACTTAAGGACCTTGGCCGTAACTTCTTGACCGACGGTGACCACCTCAGATGGATGACGCACACGACGCCAAGCCATATCGGTGATGTGCAAGAGACCATCGATACCACCGAGGTCGACGAAGGCGCCGTAGTCGGTAATGTTCTTGACCGTACCGGTCACGATGGAGCCTTCCGCTAAGTTCTCCAGTAACTTGGCGCGCTCTTCACCTTGGCTCAACTCAACGACTGCACGACGTGACAACACGACGTTGTTGCGTTTGCGATCCAGTTTAATCACGCGGAATTCCATCGTCTTACCTTCGTAAGGCGATGTGTCTTTGATGGGACGTGTGTCGATCAGGGAGCCGGGCAAGAAGGCGCGGATACCATTGGTCATCACGGTCAAACCTCCCTTCACTTTACCGGTAACCGTACCAGTAACGAGCGTCGCTTGCTCCATGGCCACTTCAAGGTTCACCCATGCGGACAGGCGCTTAGCGCGGTCACGAGATAGACGAGTTTCGCCGTAGCCGTCTTCCAAAGACTCAATCGCGACTGATATAAAGTCGCCGATATTGGCTTCGTTAACGCCTTGATCGTTAAAAAATTCTTCAATGGGAATGAAGCTCTCAGACTTCAAGCCGGCGTTCACGACCACAAAGTTGTGATCGATACGGACCACTTCAGCAGTGATCACTTCACCATGGCGCATCTCTTTGGTAGAGAGCGACTCTTCGAACATTGCGGCAAAGCTTTCGCCGCCGAGGTTTGCTGCATCAGCAAGATTAGGAGTAGTTGACAATTAAATTTCCAAGAACACGCCCAAGCACTTTGAAGAAGCCTTGATT
Source organism: Betaproteobacteria bacterium (assembly GCA_031361565.1). Classification (GTDB taxonomy): domain Bacteria; phylum Pseudomonadota; class Gammaproteobacteria; order Burkholderiales; family Burkholderiaceae_E; genus JAPOKJ01. The sequence goes on from JANLRI010000643.1 coordinate 14,716, forward strand.
GGAGGCCGGCCGAAGCGGAGTTAAATAAATGCCAGAGCGAAGGTGCTCAAGCGCTTTCAAACCATGCGTTGCTGCCAGGCCCACAGCACCGTATTGACCACTTCTTCAATGGTCAGGGCGCTGGAATCGACCAACATCGCATCTTCTGCAGGCTTAAGTGGCGCGGTGGCGCGATTTGCGTCGCGTTCGTCGCGTTGCCTAAGGTCTGCGAGGAGAGCCGGGAGATTAGCCGAAAAACCCTTTTCAATCAACTGTTTATAGCGTCTTTGGGCGCGAATTTCGGCGCTGGCGGTAAGAAAGACTTTAAGCGGCGCGTCTGCGAAGACCACGGTACCCATGTCGCGCCCGTCCGCCACCAGACCCGGTGCACGCAAAAATGAGCGCTGAAGTCTAAAAAGTGCAGCCCGCAGCGCTGGGAAAACGGCGATTTTTGAGGCTGCGGCAGCCACGTGCTCGGCACGAATTGCGAGGCTAAGATCTTGTTCACCCAAGAAGATTTGATCCGCCAGAAATCTAGGCTCCAATTGAGACGCCATGCGAGCGAGCGCAAACTCCGATCCAAGATCCAGCCCCTGTTCCAGAGCAACCAAGGCGGCAACTCGATACAAAGCACCTGAATCCAGGTAGTGCCACAACAGCGCGTCCGCTACTCTGTGAGCAATGGCACCTTTGCCGGAAGCGGTCGGACCATCAATCGCGATGACCGGTATCGAACCCATCATTTAATGCTCTTCCAGCAACAATCCCGCCTGTCTCCCCAAACTGACAAAGCCCGGGAAGGAAGTGGCGACGTTCTCGGTATCAAGAATTTGGATGGGGCCAGCCGCCCTAAGCGAGGCCATGGCAAAAGCCATGGCAATACGGTGGTCGCCATGAGAATTCACGGTTCCAGCCTGAAAAACCACAGGTAACGCAAAGTTTTGACCCTCCATAACTGCGCTGTTGCCCCGCCCTTGAATGCGCATGCCATCGGGCTGGGTGGTCACAGTGATCCCAAGGGCCGTTAGCCCCTGGGCCATCACTTCAATGCGATCAGATTCCTTCACCCGCAGCTCCTGGGCACCGGTCACGATGGTCTCACCCTGCGCGCAAGCGGCAGCCACAAACAGCACTGGAAACTCGTCGATCGCCAAAGGCACCAAATGCGGCGGAATATGCAGCCCTTTCAAAGATGCATAACGCACCCGTAAATCGGCCACCGGTTCACCTCCTACGTCCCTTTGATTTTCCAGGACAATATTGGCCCCCATCAAACGCAAAATATCGAGAACACCAGTGCGAGTGGGGTTCACTCCCACGTGCTCAAGCAGCAAGTTCGAGCCCGGCGAAATGCTGGCGCCCACCAAGAAAAATGCCGCCGAGGAAATATCGGCAGGCACATCGATATTGCAGGCCCGCAGCCTTTGCCCCCCTTGCATGCGGATGACGAGCTCGTCGCCCGCACTGGTTTTGCGCCGCTCCACGTCCACGCTCACACCAAAGGCGCGCAACATGCGCTCGGTGTGATCACGGGTAATCTCAGGCTCGATCACTTCGGTCACGCCTTCGGCATAAAGACCCGCCAGGAGCACAGCCGACTTCACTTGAGCGCTTGCCACCGGCATCTTGAATTGAATCGCCTTGAGCTTGGACCGCGCGTGGACTTGGACGGGCGGCAGGCCATTACGCGTTTCGATCTTGGCGCCCATCTCCTCCAAAGGCCCAGACACTCTTCGCATCGGACGCTTACTTAAACTTTCGTCCCCGAACAAGGTACTTGTAAAGCTCTGACCGGCCATGACGCCCATCAAGAGACGCATGGCGGTGCCCGCATTGCCACAATCCAACTCATTAGCGGGCGGCTTCAATCCGTCAACCCCAACACCAACAATGCGCACTCTGCCCGCGTCCGGACCCTCGATATGCACACCCATTTGCCGAAACACATTACGAGTGGACAAGGCATCAGCGCCCGATAGAAAACCCGTAATTTCAGTGACACCGTCGGCCAGTGCACCCAACATGATGGAGCGATGGGAAATTGATTTATCCCCAGGAACGCGGATTTTCCCTTCTAGTTTTGGGGCGGGGTGAGCTAAAAATTGCTGAGTCATTTTTATTCGTCTAGGTGAGTTTTCGTGTAACCAAGGAGGGGCAAACCGGGGCTGCTGGCGAGAAGACTTCTATTTCGGCCGCATACACAACACTGGCACACCGTTCATCGGGTGCACTCTCTCGTTAGGCACACTCCGAGTGATGGGATTGACCAAACATGACAATCTAGACGCAAGTTTAACGGGTAAAACAATGGCCACCTACGATTCGCAATACAACCACGGGCGTGACGGCTCCTCTGAGCTCAAAAATGCTGGACACTCAATGCTGCCAAAGCCTCCTCAAGCGCCCAAAGCAAAACCCGAAGCTGTCAATCATTCCAGACCGCTTGAAGCGATCTCGCAGCGCGCCATGCAGGTCTTGGCAAGTTTGCCCACTTCCTATCAAATGCATGAAACTCGAAAAACCTATCCCCATGTCATGAACATGATTGCGGACTCATGGCACGACCCAGAATTTTTCTTTCATGTGGTTCGTAACTTACTAATCGACCAGCGTGGCGGACGGGGGGGATTTCAGTTCTCCGTTCTGGCGGAAATTACCAATCTGCGCGAGCACTATTTTGCAAATGTACATCCGGAGGCTAGAGCCAAATACAACCGAGAAATTTAGCGGTCTGCTGGCATGCCAGCGCTGGGCAAGTGAAGCTACAATAAAGGCACAACGGAGTACCACTCTATGTGCGCAAGAAATTGGTAAGCAAAATTATGTCCAGACCCAATATCATATTCATCCTCGCCGACGATCTTGGCTCAGCGGACCTCGGCTGCTATGGCGGCAAACCAAGCTTCCCCGTTTCCTCGAACTTAGACAAATTAGCAGCCCAGGGCGTTCGTTTCAGCAACGCTTACAGCAATTCCTCCGTGTGCTCGCCGACTCGTTTTGCGATGATGACCGGACGTTACCAATATCGACTACGCGGCGCGGCCGAGGAACCTCTTTCGAGTGCCGCCCGAGGTGGCAGTGCGATAGGCCTGCCACCAGACCACCCCACCCATGCTTCACTCCTGAAAGCCGCAGGCTATCGAACCGCCTTAGTCGGGAAATGGCATCTGGGGTTTGCTCCCCACTTTGGGCCAAGAAAGAGCGGCTTCGATTACTTCTTTGGCGCGAGCTCCGGCGGCATTGATTACTTCACTCATAAAGACAGCCGAGGCACTCACGACCTTTGGGAAAACGAGGAAGAGGTACACCAGCCAGGCTACTTCACTGATTTAGTGACGGATCGGGCTTGTGCTTGGATCAAACAGCAAGATCTCACTACGCCGTTTTTGCTGAACGTCCATTACACCGCG
>JANLRI010000687.1:0-4315 GCA_031361565.1 Betaproteobacteria bacterium
GGTGAGTCTTGCGACACCGCGCTCGGCCAGCCAATCGCCGATCATGCCAGAGCCAATGAAACCCAGGGCCATACCAAAATTGAGAGCCAAGAGCACATTGCTAATCGCGGTACGGTCACTGTAGCCGGCGACGTCGCGCAGCCAAGTTGCCGCCCACAAGGACTGAAAGGCGAGGAAGGTACCTAAAGTCAGCCCGATCACGCTACCCACTTGCCAGAAACGTCGAGCTGAAAATACTTCGCGCACACCGGCTAAGAGCTGGGCCAAGGTTTGGCCTGAAGCTGCAGGCTTCATGTGCCGCGACATGGCGCCCAACCACAACGCCATCAAGCCGCAGGCTCCTGCCAGTGTCAGGAAGATTGCGCGCCAACCGTAAGTATCCAAGGCCCACTGTGCGGGCGTGCTGGCAAACATTGCGCCAATGCCTCCCGAGATCATGATCCAGCCGGTCACCGTCGCAGCACGGTCGCGGCCAACAATCAGATGTACTGCAGACATGGCGCCCATTAGCCCCGCACTGGCACCAACTCCGATCAAGGCCCGACCGATACTTAATTCAAGCGTGGTGGCTGCCAGTCCAAAAATAATGGCGCCAATACCCGAGGTGAACGCCATGCCAGCACCGACCCTTGGCGGGCCAAAACGGTCGAGAAGGATGCCAAGCGGAATTTGCGCGGCCGAGAAACCAAAAAAATAACTGCTGGTCAAAAAGCCCAAACCCTGTGGCCCTAGGGCGAATTCGCGCGCTAAAGTTGGGCCGGCGACCGCGTTGACGTTGCGGAAAAAATAGGAAATACCGTAAGCCAGCGCAAAGGGTAAGAGCAAGATAAATGCGGAGGGCATTGATGACCGGCGCGATGCCGAAGCGGAGGAAGTGTTCACCAGCCGATTGTAATGTAGTGTCTTGATTGCCTACTCCCCTAGCGTTTCGATCCATTAAGCTTTATCGCTGCCAGCGTTCTTTAAACGGTCCCGCCGACAGGCGGTAGGCGGTTTCAGAAAAGGCTGGCGTACTATGTGCACTCAATTAACGAGGTTTAGACGACCCTAGAATCCCTTTGGAGATCCGGCCCATGAACGATACTTTCAAACGTTTCATAGCAACTATACTCATTGTGTGCACCACGTCCTTCGGCGCCCAAGGTCTGGCTCGAGCGGAGATTGTCGGCACCGAAGAGACTCAGTCGACCATTGTTGCAAGCACCAACCGGGACAAGCTTAAAAAGTTCCTAGCCCGTGAAGATGTGCACCAAGGTTTGATGAAACAAGGCGTGGACCTGGCTGCCGCTAACCAGCGAGTCGCGAGTTTGACGGATTCCGAGGTCGCTGTATTGGTAGGGCGGGTAGATCAAGCACCCGCCGGGGGTGATGTGGTCGGTGTGATTTTCACGGTCTTCATTGTATTGTTGATTACGGACATCTTGGGGTGGACAAAAGTATTCCCCTTCACCCGGCCAATACGTTAACCATAGGCTCACGATTTAGGCATTTCGTCCTGACGCATTTCTGAGCACTCTCGGCTTTGCGTCGAACGTTCTTGATTGGCGTGACAATTGGCCTAGCGGGGTGTGTCACCGCGACGCCGGAGCTCGCGGCCCTGATCGAGCAATGGCCGTCAGATTTGCCGTCACAAGCGCAGATCCCCGGGGTTCCCTTTGTCGCTCAAGAGGACTATCAGTGCGGGCCGGCGGCCCTATCAATGGTGGCGCAACATGCCGGCGTGCAGCGCGAGTTGTCACGATGGGTCGAACAGGTTTATCTCCCTGCCCGCCAAGGCTCCCTGCAGATTGAATTGCTCGCGGCGAGTCGGCGTAATGGTCTACCGGCCTATGTGCTTACGCCGCGCCTTAGCGCGGTGCTTCAAGAGGTGGGTGCTGGGCATCCTGTTTTGGTGCTACAGAACCTAGCCTTCTCATGGTCTCCCGTTTGGCACTATGCGGTTGTGACTGGTTTTGATCGGGCTAAAAACACCATCACCTTGCATTCCGGGAGAAGCGCAAATCTCCTCTTGTCCCTGAGTACTTTCGAGCGTACGTGGGCACGTGCCGAGCGCTGGGCGATGGTCGCGCTGTCACCAAACCAAGTGCCCGCGAGTGCGCAAGCGGATACCTATGTTGCCAGCATCGCCGCGCTTGAGCGTATCAACCCACTTGCGGCGCAGTCGGCTTATGCCAGCGCGCTGATTCGCTGGCCGAGCCATCGTGTCGCTTTGATCGGTGTAGGCAATAGCGCCTATGCGCTCGGCCAACTTGATCATGCCGCGAAGGCCTATCGCAACGCAACTCTGGCCTACCCCCACGACGGTGATGCGTGGAACAACCTAGCCCAGGTATTATTGGAGATGGGCCAGCGACAAGAGGCTTTGGAGGCTGTGAAACGTGCTGTTGCCATAGGAGGTACGCGGGCGGATGCCTACCGTCAACTCGAACGAGAAATTGAAGGGCGCTAGCGTAGCCAGTCAGCGCACCAGCCTTGAGCGAAGGCTTATGAGCACTTGCCCGATAATGGGGACCTTGCCGACAAATAGAGCGATATAGGCAACCATTTCTTGATCGTTGTTAGAAGTTCGTTTGCTCTCTGCCTTTTTCGATTTTGAGAACTTTTCATTGTGTCCAATTTAGCAAACTTAGAAAAACTAAAACGAACCATCATTGATCGTCATGTGAAGCCGAGCAACCTAAAGGGCGCGATTCAAGTGACCACCACTTTGGTACCTCTCGCCCTATTATGGATCGCCGTGGCAATGAGTCCGCGGGTGTCCTATTGGTTAACAGCGGGACTGGTGGCAATGATTACGTTCTTGCAACTGCGTGTCTTTATCATGATGCATGAGTGCGGTCAAAGTAGTCTCTTCCGTCACCCCTTACTTAATAAAAGCTTTGGCTTTGTATTTGGCTTGCTCACAGGTATGCCGCAATATGTTTGGGCGCAGCGCCATCATTTTCATCATTCGACCAATGGTAACTGGTCCAAATACCAAGGACCTTTAAACATTATTTCGGTGGATCAGTACTCACAACTGACTGAGTCTCAGCAGCGTAGTTATCGCAATGCCCGTAGCATCTGGCTGGCTCCGGTTGCGGGCTTAATGTATCTGCTCCTTACGCCACGCATTACCTGGGCGAAGGGGACGATGAGCCTGGTCACCTATTTAATCAAGCAGAAAATCGCCCAACCCTCGGCCTCCGTCAAGAGCCTTGCACCACATTACAAAACGACGCTTTGGGCTTCGCCCCAAGAGTATTGGCATATGTTTTGGAACAATGCGGTGTTGCTAAGCCTTTGGTGGCTTTTGGCTTGGGCGATGGGGCCGCCTTGGAAGGCACAAGCTACCTAGTTTTGCCCGCATGGATGAACTGGATGACGGCAAATATTGCCTATCATCATATCCATCATCTCTCTGCGCGAATTCCTAACTACTGTCTTTACGATTGCCACAAGGAGTACGAAAGTCTTTTTGCTGATGTTACCCGTCTGCGGATATCGCAAATCCCGAGTGCCTTGAAATGCATACTCTGGAACACCGAGGCCGGGCGGATTATTTCTATTAACGAATATCAGCTGACGTTGCGACAAGGTTTGAGCAAGGCCTGATTAGGCCTTATGTGACTCTCCATCTTCGGGTCTAAAGCTAGAATGGCTGCCAGGCACCGTTCTGATAGACGGAATGTCCATCGAGATACACGGCTTCTGTGATGGCAAAAACATCTACGTGATGCTTCGCCGTTGCGCGACGAATCTGCGGCTTCGCGAAGAGTCCATGCTTAGCTCCTAGGGAGAGATGAATGCCGCACATGCGCTCGAAGGTACCAATATCACTTACCGTGCGCTCGGCATTGAACGCACGGTTCATTCCAAAGCCTAATTCGCGTATCCAAACCTCTCCTTCGTCCGCGCGAATATTGGCCAGTACGGCGTCAAACTCGGGCGTGGAATCCAAAACCGCTGATACCCTGCCGCGAGTAATCGTGAGCGTGATGGGCTTGTCTGGCCGGTTAACTTTGAATGAGGTGTCGCCAAAAATAAAAATGCGCACTCGACCATTGACCGACTCTAAGTCCTGAGACTCTGTGAACACTTCGCCGACCGGAAACTGCCCACCGACATTAGTCATGCCTCGGTAATCACCGACGTTCAATTTTGCGGGCTCCAAAGGCGCACTGAAAATAAGTTGCTCGCCACCACTATCGACGACCGCCCTCTGAGCGCGATCAATGCGCGCCTTCAGTGCGTGCCCAACACCACGAAAATAAGCTGGGTCATAGGCCAGCGACTCGAAATAAAGAAGACCCTCTGCACCCGGCATGCTCGACAA
>JANLRI010000014.1:0-4241 GCA_031361565.1 Betaproteobacteria bacterium
GCCCTTGGTGACCAACGAGTCTATGGAGGAGTCAGCAATCGGACAGGAAACCGTCAGCTCAGGAGGTATCAGGCCCACTTTTGAGGCTGGAATGCTCGGGCCAACCGACAAAGAGCCACCACCGCAGCTTGCCATCAGGCCAGCAAAAGCGAGACTCATCAACATGGTGTTGGATTTGAGAGTGAAGCGAACCCTGCCGGTGATGACAACATTTTGCATGTAAGATTTCCCCTGGTCGCCGAGCTCGGCGTGCCTGCTAGGTCTTGGTTGTACCACGCTTGTAACGTTTTTCAACGAACGGTAATGCGACTACCTTGACGCCCGGCCGCTTATCACGCACCGCGGCAAATAAGGGTGAGCCGCCTTGCCCTTGTTTGTCCGGCAAAGATACGGTCGGAACATAAGCCAACATAATGGGCCTGCCGAGGCTTGGCGATACCGTGCCACTGGTGATTTCCCCAAGTACTTCTTCACGCGAGTTCATCACTGTACTGTGAGCGCGAATGGGAATGCTTTCGTCACTGCTCAGGCCGACCAAGTTGCGGCTGACTCCTTGCGCCAATTGTTGGAGAATAATTGAAGCACCCGGAAATTCTCCGGCTTTCTCGCCGCCTGCCCTGCGTGATTTTGGAATCGCAAAGCTTAGACCGGCCTCGATGGGAGTCGTCGTGGGCGTAATGTCGTTGCCGTGCAAGGGGAGTCCTGCTTCAAGGCGTAGCGTATCTCGTGCCGCAAGCCCGACCGGCTGAACCCTTTCGTCACTTAATATGCAGCGCACGACTCGCAGGGCATCTGCCGAGGGAATGGATATCTCGAAGCCATCTTCACCGGTGTAACCCGAGCGCGTCGCAAAGCATGTTGCCCCATCGAGCACTAAGGTTTTAGAGTCCATAAAGTGCATGCTGAGGGTTTGCACATCCAATGCCGCGAGAATGCTCTCGGCCGCCGGACCCTGAAGCGCAATCAATGAGGCCTCGACCCAGGCGAAATTCAATCCAGGGCAGCGTTGCGAGAGCAGGGCGTAATCTTTGTCACGATTGCCAGCATTCACCACCATGGCCACAGCGGACCCTAAATTGACCAGCATCAAATCGTCTTCAATGCCACCATGCTCATTGAGGAGCAAGGAGTAACGCTGCAGGCCCACAGGCCATCCAGCAAAATCCACCGGTAATGCGGCCTCTAATTCGGCTTGCAAGGTGCTGATCAAGCCGTCTTTTGGTGAGATGCGCAATTGCCCCATATGGGACACGTCGAACAAGCCCGCTCGTGCGCGCGTCGCTAAGTGTTCCTGTTTCAGACCGGCGGGATATTGAATCGGCATATCGAAGCCCGCGAAGCCGCCGAACTTGGCGCCGAGTTCTCGGTGAAGTCCGTCCAAAGGGATCTTCTTCAGCTCTGTTGCACCTGTTACTGCACTCACTATGAAAGCTCCGTTTCAGGCCGGGCTTCGTAATCGGACATGGGCGGGCAAGTACAAATCAGGTGTCGATCACCCGCCGCATTATCCACTCGCTTCACACTTGGCCAGAACTTGGCCTCACGCACATAAGGTAGCGGAAAAACAGCTTGTTCTCGCGAATAAATATGCGTCCATTCGGCGGCCAATTCCTTGGCCGTATGGGGCGCGTTTTTGAGCGGGTTGTCGAGCTTGTCTAACTCACCGCGATGGATCATTTGCACTTCTTCGTAGATGCTCAACATGGCATCACAAAAACGATCCAACTCCGCTTTCGACTCGCTCTCCGTGGGCTCGACCATCAAGGTATCAGCGACCGGGAAGGAAAGCGTGGGCGCATGGAAGCCGTAGTCGATCAAACGCTTGGCGAGATCCTCGGCGCTCACCCCATAAGTTGCTTTGAAATGGCGTACATCAAGGATGCACTCGTGAGCCACGCAACCCTGCTCTCCCTTGTACAGCACTTCGTACTTGCCCTGCAGACGTGCCGCCATATAGTTGGCATTGAGAATCGCAACTTCGGTCGCCTTGCGAATACCACTTGCGCCCATCATTCGAATATACATCCAGGAGATCGTACAAATCAGAGCGCTTCCAAAAGGTGCCGCAGACACTGAGTTTGAGGAGCTCGCCACCGGGTCGCTCGGCAAGAACGGTGCCAAATGTGCCGCGACCGCAATCGGTCCCATGCCTGGACCGCCGCCGCCGTGCGGAATACAAAAAGTTTTGTGCAAGTTCATGTGGCAAACATCGGCGCCAATCAAGCCCGGTTTAGTGAGGCCCGCTTGCGCATTGAGATTGGCGCCGTCCATATACACCTGACCACCGGCCTCATGCACCCACGCGCAAATTTCCTTGATACTGGCTTCGAATACGCCGTGGGTTGAGGGGTAGGTGATCATCAACGCGGCGATCTTGCTGCGATGAAGTTCGATCTTGGCCTTGAGATCGTCCAGGTCGACATTGCCCTGAGCGTCGCAGGCGACCACCACAATGTCCATGTCCATCATTTGCGCGGAAGCTGGGTTGGTGCCGTGTGCCGAGGATGGGATCAGACACACATCGCGATGCGACTCGCCCTTGCTGGCAAGATAATTGCGAATGCTCAGAAGCCCCGCGTATTCGCCCTGTGCTCCCGAATTGGGTTGAAAAGAGATGGCGGAAAAACCGGTAATTTCCTGCAGCCATGCCCCTAATTGCGCGAACATCTCGGTGTAACCTCGCGCCTGATCGCGCGGCACAAAAGGATGCAGGTTGGCGAACTCTGGCCAGGTGACGGGTGCCATTTCGGAAGCCGCATTGAGCTTCATCGTGCAGGAGCCGAGCGCGATCATCGAGTGCACTAAGGAGATGTCTTTGTTCTCGAGCTTTTTAAGGTAGCGAACAAACTCGGTTTCGCTGTGATAGCGATTGAACACCGGGTGGCTCAATACACTGGTGCTACGCCGTAAGTTGGCGGGCAAACTACTCGGCTCAATGCCGAGTTGATCGGCCAGTGCTTGCACGTCTTCGAGTTCGAATCGTTTGCCGCTCAGCACATAGGCGAGATCGGCAATGTCGTGCAAGCTCACCGTTTCATCCAGACTGATGGAGACATGCCCCTTGAGGTTCGCATCCTGCACACTTAGGTCGCGCAGGTTAATTTGCATGGCACGGGCACGTGCCAACAAGCCGTTGCTATCGCTGCCTGCATGCACCACTAAGGTATCAAAAAAATAAGTAGGGATGGGCCGGATGGTGGACGCGATTGCGGCCGCCAACAATCTCGCCATGGCGTTGACCTTCAGCGCGATTCGCAACAAGCCTTGCGGCCCGTGATACACCGCATAGAACGATGCCATATTTGCCAACAGCGCCTGCGCCGTGCAAATGTTGCTGGTCGCCTTGTCCCGGCGAATATGTTGCTCACGAGTTTGTAAGGCCATGCGCAACGCCGGATCGCCATTCGCATCTTTCGACACACCGATAATGCGACCCGGCAGCATGCGGACTAACTCTTCTTTGCCGGCCATGAAAGCCGCATGCGGGCCGCCGTAACCCAGGGGCACACCAAAGCGTTGCGCCGAGCCAATCGCAAGATCGGCCTTCATCTCGCCAGGACTCATGATCAACATCAAGGCGAGCAAATCTGATCCAATGCAAACCTTTGCACCCGAGGCGTGTAAGGCGCTGATCACCTCGGAGAAATCACTCACCCGACCCAAGGTATCCGGGGATTGCAGATGCGCACCGAACACCTCTTGCACCTTGATGGTCTCCACAGAGCCCACGATCACTTCGATGCCCATCCACTTGGCTCGACTGCGAATCACCGAAATAACTTGAGGATGGGTGGCAGCCTCCACAAAGTAAGCCTTGGCCGTGGATTTCGAAGCGCGTCGGCATACGGCCATCGCTTCGGCCGCAGCGCTTGCTTCGTCCAAAAGAGAGGCGTTGGCCACTTGCATGCCGGTCAGGTCAATCACCATCTGTTGATAGTTCAACAGAGCTTCCAAGCGGCCTTGGGCGACCTCGGCTTGATAGGGTGTGTAGGCGGTATACCAACCTGGGTTTTCAAGGACGTTTAGTTTGATCGGTTCGGGGGTCAGCGTGCCAAAGTATCCACAGCCAATATAACTGCGCCATTGTTGATTCTTGGCGCCGATCGTACGCAGCTCGGCCACCGCATCCGCCTCGCTGCAGGGCGCAGGCAAGGCCAGAGGCTCGTCGATCAAAATCGCGGGAGGCACCGTTGCCTTGATCAGGTCTTGCCGAGAGGCGCGACCGAGAAGCGCGAGCATCA
>JANLRI010000033.1:0-8184 GCA_031361565.1 Betaproteobacteria bacterium
GCAGAAATTGGGCCGGTCGCTGACGTAATCCACCATGCCCAGCACCCTTATACGCAAGGGCTGATGGCCTCGATTCCGCAGATCGGCGAAGATCATGAGCGCCTTGCACAAATTGATGGCGCGATGCCGAGACTCAACGCAATTCCAAAGGGCTGCGCCTTCAATCCACGCTGCCCAAAAGTGTTTGATCGTTGTTACCAGGAGCGACCGGAACTTATGCCTGCAGACCCCACCATGGCCGCTTGCTGGAGGGTGGCGTAAACCATGACTGGCCCCGCCAAGCACTTAGCAATTGACCCGGCAAAGAACACCCGTGCCAACGCAACTAGCAGCGCCAACGCAATTAGTAGCGCCGACGCAATTAGCAGTGCCGACACAAACAGCCGTGCCAATACAGCGCTGGTCGTTGCCCGACGCATTAGCAAAACCTTCGATGTTTCCGCGCCCTGGCTGACCCGGATGCTTGAGCGTAAACCGCGCCAGTTACTGACCGCCGTTGACGAAATCAGCTTCGATATTCAGCGCGGTGAGACCTTGGCCTTGGTGGGTGAGTCCGGATGTGGCAAATCCACCGTAGCGAGACTGCTCGTCGGGCTCTACAAGACCAGTACCGGCCATGTCAGCATCGACGGCAAGGATCTTGAGCAACTGCACGGACCTGAAGGCCCGGCACTGCGACGTCGCATGCAGATGATTTTTCAAGATCCGTATGCGAGCCTGAACCCACGCTGGAGAGTCGGCGACATCATTGCCGAGCCGATTCACCAACATCGCTTAATGAGCGGACAAAGCCAAATTCTCGACCGCGTAGGAGACCTGCTACAGCAGGTCGGCTTAGCGGCAGCCGATGTCACTAAGTACCCCCATCAATTCAGCGGAGGTCAAAGGCAACGTATCTCCATCGCACGGGCCCTGGCCTCCGATGCTGAGTTTTTAGTATGTGATGAGCCGACCTCGGCACTCGATGTCTCGGTGCAGGCACAGGTGCTCAACATCATGCGCGACCTACAGCGCGCAAAAGGCCTCACCTACCTCTTCATCTCACACAACTTGGCGGTAGTTCATCACATCAGTGATCGCGTCGGCGTGATGTATCTCGGCCGAATCGTTGAGCTGGCTCCCAAGAAAACGCTTTTCGCGAACCCTCGACATCCCTATACTCAAATGCTGCTGGATGCCATTCCGGACATGCACATGAGCGGGCGCTCTCGAACCCCGGTGTCAGGAGAGGTCCCTAACCCTCTCAACCCTCCGAGCGGCTGTACCTTTCATCCTCGTTGCCCACATGCGCTAGATCGCTGCAAGAGCGAACGGCCAATGCTTAGAATGTTGAAGTCAGGCGCGCAAGTGGCTTGTCATTTAGTAACTGATTAGTTGTCGGGGTTGAGCGGGGACTTGGTTCATTCTTAACGAAGGTGGCTAGAGGGGGAAAGCTAGAGCGGCAAAAGTGAAAAAAGCTCATCCGCCTTTAGCAGTCGATACCTACGGCCAAACTCTAAAATGGCTTTCTCCGCCTGATGGCCGAAGGGCAAGCCTTCAACAATCATGGGTGCCTGATCACCATAGGCGGAGCGCAAGCGCTTTTGGAAATACTCGATCATCGCGTCCCAGCCAAAACCCTGATCGTGAGCGGCGGGCTTCCACTGATTAAATTGACCAAAAACAATCGCTTTTTGCGCTTTCAAAACTCCAGAGAAAAAGAGTTGGTGAAGCATGCGCTCAACTCGATAGGGGTGCTCCGCCACGTCTTCAAGCCACAGGATGCTCGAATTCCTCATCGTTGGTAAATACGGCGTTCCTACCAAACTACAGAGCAACGAGAGATTCCCGCCCCATAGTGTTCCTTCAACCGCGAAAGAAGAGCCAGGCGTTGCGCCCAAACGCGAGGAAGGTGCGTCCCATTGGACAATAGGCGTTACGCCGCGAAGAAGGGCCTGAAACCCGGTAATCATTAATGGGTTGAGCGACTCACCGCCAAAATCAACGGTCACGGTAGGGCCCGCAAAGCTGCGCCGCTGACCGCGTGCGTAGAGCGCCGCCTGAAACGCCGTGAAGTCACTAAAGCCCAGCCAAATTTGACCGCGGTCTATCGCGGCTTCGATCAAGCTCCAATCGATCCGATCCAAAAGCCGCGACAGTCCATACCCGCCACGAGTCAGCATGACCGCATTAGCCGGTCCCTGTGCAGCGGAGTGAATCATGGTGAGACGCGCCGCATCGTCACCACCAAACCGTTGCCACCCTTCGCGAGGAGCCTGGATTCTAAGCTCGTAACCTAAGCTACGAAGCCGCTCGCAAGCACCGTCAAATTTAAGGAGATCCGCAGGATCTAAGAAAGCACCCGAAGGGGAAATGATGTCGATCAGCATCGTAGGAGTTTAACCGAGGACCAGACTTTCCAGACTTACACAAGCCCTATGGTCTCGAAACTCATTAGCTATTCGGACCGTGCGGTCACGCCAACAGGCTCGGCCTTAGAGAGTACGAAGCCGCGATATCGCGCGTGCGCAGAAGTCTTGGTGTTATCCGTATCCGTCATGACGGCAATCGCGATGAGCTTTCCAGGCTCCTTGCCGTAGGCCGCACGATAGTCGTTCAGAATGTTCCGATGATGCATTTGCCAAGCGCGAACCCCGGCTGGGCCAGTTGAAGCAACAACTTTTTGGATGCGACCGGTATGCGGGTTAGGCACAATCGTATTCAACGGACGTTTGTTATCCCAGATATAGGTCAAGCTTGCGTAGGGCACGTCATGGCCCGTGAAAGTTTTCACTCTCTCCATGAAGGCCAGTTCCTTCATGGGCAAGCTTGATTTGTCGCCATCAAAAGCCAAGACCACGCGTACAGGACTATCCTCATTAGCGCGATCTCCGACATCGGCACCTTCTAAGAGCCCATCAACCATCCAGGAAAACTGCAGGTAGGGCAAAGACTTCGGGTCGATGTCCAATCGCTTGATCAGACCCGAGGCAGAGGAGTGCGACTTTGCTTCGAGATAGACCCCTTTGCGATCCTTTTTCCAGCCGTAGTCAGTCTTGCGTTTGAGCGGGTGGAGTATCCATTTCTCCCAGCCTGCCGGTGTCACAGCGGACGTTAGAACGGTGGGGAAAAGTTCAAGGGCGCCATCTTTCGTGTCGGAAACTAGCGCCGGACGTGACACTTCGAGCTCGTTCGACTTCGCGCCTGCGGCATCGACCTCTTCCTGCTTGGCGCTGTCCCGATCCGGCGACGGCTGAAAATTCGAACACCCCTGGATGAAAGCCAAGCAACAAAGCATGCCCACCAGGGTAGGCAGTCGATTCAACATTTGCGGGTGCCTGGTCTGAGCTTTCGCTGCACCTTCTAAATGACCGACCGAGGGGCCGGATCGATTTGGCGTAGCGTCTAGTCGCCGCACGATGGTGAAGTCACGGCGCAATGCCAAGGTATTCATCTAAGTTTGTCATCCTCAAAATTGGGGGTTAAGACCCTCTATGAGGAGATCATGCCTGAGTTTTTATCGTCAAAGTGCGGTGAAATCCACAGGTTTTCGATGATTTATCGCAGAGATCGCAGGTTGAAGGTCAAAACCTCGAGTGGAGTGAGGCACAACTAACGTAATGAGGGTCGAGTCAGTTCGCCGAAACTTCGATCCGCCGGTGGAAGAGTTCTCGTATAGGCCCCCATGATGAAGTAGCCAGCGACGCACAACATTAAAACAATCACGATTCCGAAGCCGATTCCAATCTTCCAGTTCTTTTTTTCTTCCCGGTCTTTCGTGCTTGTGAAGCGTGAAAGCCGTGACGATAAAGAGCTCTCGGTGTGCAAAGCCTGAGCCTTAGCGAACTCCAAAACTCGACCATCGGCAGCAACCTCCTGTGATTCGTGCAAGCCTTCCGGCTCCGGATCACCAGGCAAGTCTTTTCTCTCACTGGCAGCGCCCAAAGCCAATTCGGGATGTTTAGATTCAAGTCCGCCCACAGACAACTCTGTACCAAGTCCGTACGCTGTTCCGTTTTCCCAGCTTTCAACAAACTCATGAATAGACACCGTCCAGGGGTTCTGAAAATTCTCGTCGAAGTACTCGAAAAGAATGCCATCGGCCGCGGTTGTCATCGAAAGCAACACAGTTCCGCCTGTATCTCCGCCATGTTCATCATGAGGGTGAGCATCGGCAGTCGCGAGCGCGTAAGTCCCTTTTTTACGGAGAATTGATCGAGTTCTTCCGTCGGGCAGCGCTTCTTCGAGAAACTGCTCGCCCTCCAAGACAAGAGTCACAGTCGCCGCCACATGGCGATGACGCCGACAGTGGCCACCCTCTGCATAGCGCAAAAGCATGTCGAGCCGGTGGCTTGCAAGATCGTAGCCAAGCAAGCTGTATTCAAAATCAACCCGAAAAGCTTTAACCTCCGGGTCGGTGATTCGTCGCCACTCTACCGAGTGCAGATCGAAGCTACTGGAGACAAGAGGCATGGGGAATCCTAGAGTGTTGCAAGTTCTCTAGAGTAGAACACGGCAAATTGTAAATGGACACAACAAAAGTAACACCGCCCGACATAAAAACAAAAAACCGGTGAGATGCCTTCCGCGTCACCATCACCATCGCGCTAAGGCGGGACTCTCGATAGGTAAATTTTATGTCGGATCAAGATCGCAGGGTGTAGCGAACTAAGCTACACCCTACTCAGGTCCGACCACTGAGAAGAATGCTCCCTGCGGATCTTGAAATTGGGCGACCCAGGAGCCATCGGGTACTTGCATTGGTCCATTGATCACCTTACCGCCAGCTTTAGTCACGCGTGCCACTGCTGCTGACGTCGAGTCGACGTTCACGTAATACACCCAGCAAGACATCGGCATGTCGCGAGGTTTAGTCATCATCCCGCCCACAGCGTCGGCCCCTCCGCTTGAGAACATTTGGTAGAGACCCATCGGGCCCATATCGTGCACGCGGGTCTCGGTCCAGCCAAACATATTGGCGTAAAAGTTAAATGAGCCTTCGCGCTCACCCGCCATCAATTCGTTCCAACCAAAATGGCCAGGCGTGCCTTTGGCCACTGGCGAAGGCGCATCGCCGCCCTTGGGCTTAAACAAAATCAGTGCTGCGCCGTAGGGATCCGTCACCAAGGAAAACCGTCCAACACCGGGAATATCGGAAGGTGACAAATGAATCGCTCCACCGGCCTCTTTGAACTGTGCAGTCTTCGCATCGACATCCGCTACACCGATATAGCCCGTCCAGCAGGGCGGAACACCGCGAGATTTCATCTCTTCGTTGATAGCCATCATGCCGCCGACAGAGATCGGGCCTACAGAGATAATGCCGTAGCGGTAGGCACCCATACCGGCGTCGGCAATGCTCCACCCGAGTACCTGACTGTAAAAAGTTTGTGCAGCATCCAGGTCATGGGTAGTGAGTTCATACCAGACAAATTTGCAGACTTCTGTACCCATGCATTTCTCCTCGAACAACATGGAAAATAACATGCCTCGGCGCAACTTCGTTTGCCCACGAGCGCGAATTTCGTACATCGCTGACAGTCCATGGCCTTGCTATCGACGTTGACAGTCTCGTCTAGTCAATTTTCGAGGTTAGAAAGCCACCTCGCCGCTGACCGTATCAAGACCTTACCGTGATCATATTCAGCACGGATATTGCGTACAAGCTGCACCGCCTGAGCGTCTTGCCATTGCTCTGAAAAGCGAAGTAAGGCTCTATGGGGTTTTGTGTCACTCATCTTGCATTCAATGAGGTGGGTGAGCGTGTCGCCTGTATTCGATTTATCACTTAAGCAAAAATCGACCTCGGCCTCATCTTTGGTACGAATATAGTGTAAATCGACTTCCTTGCCGCGCGCGTCCTGCTGCCAGTGCACTTGCTTGAGCAAATGGCACGCGACTAAGTTTTCAAATTTTGTCCCGTCATCGCCTTGCACCAAGCCGGTGTCAAAAAAATACACTTTGGGTGCTTGTAAGGTCGCCCTCGCAATATTCTGATGCCATGGGCGCACAATGAAAACAACATAAAGCGCCTCTAGGATCTCGAGGTATCGTTTCAAGGTGATAGGCGACACATTGATGTCGCGGGCAATCGAGGCCAGCGATAGAGGCGAACCGACTCGTGTGCGCAACATATCTGTAAATAGGCGCATCGCTGTCAACTCATGAAGACGTGAAAACTCGAGTACATCATTTCGAATTACGCCATCGAAGTACTGCCTGCGCCAGCGTTGGGCTTCGTCTGTATCACCAGCCAAGCAAGGTTCAGGAAAGCCACCCCGCTCGATTAAGTGAGTGAGAGCACCCTCCGCATTAATATTTTCCTGTGCCATCCATTCGCGAATCGTTATCGGGTGAAGTCGCCAGGCAAAAAACCGACCCGCTAATGATTCACCCGACTGTCGAAAGGTATCCAGTCGAGCGCTCCCGGTCACCAGAAGCTGCTGTGAGTTGGGTTTGCCGTCGTAAACGCCTTTTAACCAGGACTTCCAGGCTGACATTTTGTGAATTTCGTCAAGGACGATGAGTTTGGCCTGAGGACTCCACGACCTGCTCATAATCACGGCGCGATCCTCCGTCACGTCGTAGTTCAAGTATTGCCCCTCGGACTGGCTCAAGAGCATTCGGCTTAGGGTCGTTTTACCGACCTGCCGAGGCCCCGTGACAAACACCATTTTCTTAGAGAGATCGCGCTGAACATTGTCATCAATATAGCGTTTCATTCGACTATTTTATCTTAAAATATACAAAAGTCGCGTCTTTTATATATGATCATATCAAAAAGTCGGAACTAGACCCTCTCGCCCATCTTGCAAGCCAAATCGAACGCATTTCTCATCGCCAGCGGATTGGCGTGGCCTTTGCCTGCAATATCGTAGGCCGTGCCATGGGCCGGTGTGGTGATGGGTATGGGTAAACCGCCCTGTACGGTCACACCGCGCTCAAATCCCATGAGCTTCATCGCGATCTGGCCCTGATCGTGATACATCGTCACGACACCGTCGTAACCCGTACCGTCCTTCTTGAAAGCCCGCACAAAGGCGGTATCGGCGGAAAACGGACCATCGGCGGCATAGCCGCGTGAAGCGGCGAGACGCACCCCGGGCTCAATGATGCGACCCTCTTCATCCCCATAGTTTCCGTGATCACCGTTGTGTGGGTTGAGGCCACACACGGCGATTCTTGGTGCATGTTTTCCAGAGGCGCGCAACGAATCAGTAATCATCCGAATGGCCTCGGCGACCTTTTCGGCGCTCAGCAACTGGCTAACATCGCGCAAGGGCACATGTGAGGTCACCCTTGACGTCCAAAGGTTCTCCAAGACGTTGAGTTCACCGCAGGCACCGTCATGCCCCATGAGTTCAGCGAACCAGCGCATCTCATCCTCCTGATGCATACCTCCTGCGCGCAGCGCCCCCTTGTTGAGCGGCGCAAAACAAAGGGCGTCGGCCTTTCCAGCTTGGACCAGCCGCACACCTTCACTCAGTGCATTCAGCATAAAAGTACCATTACGGGCACTGACCACGCCGCGCTCAAAGGCCGCCTCATTCAAACCCGACCATTCATGAATTTGTGCCGCGCCCGTGCCCTCAAACCCGGCGCGATGCCCAATGAGCAACACCTCGGCACGCGTACAAGTTTCAGGATCGCTCAGTAGTTTTGAAATTAATTCTGGGCCAATGCCCGCAGGGTCACCGATAAAGAGTGCGATGGTAGGTTTCTTACTAGAATTTACTTTTCCCATAGCCAACCTCACTGTCCATCAATCTTAATATTGGCATCACGAATCAGCCGACCAAAACGTTCATACTCGGCTTTGTTAAGGAAAGCAAACTGATCCGCACTGATTTGGCCCGGCTCGCCACCCAGCCCTTTAAGCTTAGCTTGCACCTCGGGTAACTTAAGAACTCGGGCCGTCTCTGCTTGGAGTTTTGCGATGACGTCTTTGGGTGTACCTGCGGTCGCGTAGAGCCCATACCAGGTGCTCATCTCGAACCCCGGCACACCAGCCTCATTCAAGGTAGGCACATTGGGCAGCTCCGCCGAGCGCTGCGCACTGGTGACGGCGAGCGCCTTGAGCTTGCCTGAGCGAATGTGGATCATCGCACTTGAGGTGGTATCAAACATCGTCTGAACATTGCCTGATATGAGATCCAGATGCGCCTGACTCGAACCTTTGTAGGGCACATGAATCATCTTCACGCC
>JANLRI010000081.1:0-13077 GCA_031361565.1 Betaproteobacteria bacterium
TGGCGACCTGCTGCTTTTCGATCAGACTGGCGGCATGCTCGGCAGTATCCAGCAACTGGCTGTTTTGTCGCTTTAGGATTGTTGAGGCCAACAAGGCTAGGTCAGACAGCGAAGCCTGTTGGTCGTTGCGCGTGCTGGTTGATTCCAATAATGACTTGGAAAGATGATTTTGCGTGTCCTGATTTCGTTCGATCTCGCGGATACAGTTGGCAAGTTCGAGCGCCGAGTGAGTGGAAATGTTAATCACCGAGCGAATTTCGATCTGGGCGCTATTGCTGCTGGCGAGAGCCTTCCAGGCATAGTTCGACCACTCCTTGCTTTGCATCGCATGTGCACCAAATCTGCTCGGAAGAAAGTCTGTCTCAATTCCGAGCTCAGGCTCGGCACGGTCGGTGATCTTTTGTTCTCGACCTGCTGTCGCTGAAGGTGACGAGGTGAGGGTTGGTGCGATTTCATTTAAAACACTCGCGTTAGAGGGCACCGAAGAGGCTGGCTTTTTGCTCTTCTTTTTTGTGCTTTTTTGTACAAATTTGGGCGAGAGCACTTCTGCGTAGATAAACGCCGCGGCTCCGAGAGCCACGATCAAGCTACAGGCTATGGCCCAGAGCGGCGCAAACAACACTGAGACAAGAGCGGGCGCGCTGACTGCGAGCAGAACTCGAGTCAAACGTGGGCTGTGCCACATTCGTTTGAGGAGCTTGTTCATAACGACAACTTCCGTGCGGACGCGAACTGCGAGCGCAGGCCGTAACGCTCTAAGTGGTGCTCCAGATGATCTAGGTCGCAGAAAACCACCTTATTTCTAAGGCAGAGCATGGCCTGAAGCGTTGGGTAGTCCAGGCGAGAAAGTGCCTGGCAGCTCACGCTGATGTGCGAAGTCGACGAAGACATAGGCTGCGGGTCGCTGATCAGCGAGCACAGGACCGGCATGGCATTGCCGTCATCTATCGAAAGACGATGTTCAGTCACTCAATTCCCTCAAGCTAGTACTGTGGGCCTGGCGTCTAAGTGCGCCTAAGGCTCCGATAGTTCTATTCTGAGTCGAGTGCGCTTGCCCATCAATGGCTAGCGGATTAGTGTGCGATCAACGTGGAGTTAGTGCAGACGAACGGACTTTCGGGGATCCGATCGCAGGCCAAATCTGTCGTTTTAATTGCCTAGGCTGCGACTTGAGCCAGATCTCGAAGTCGCGCTGGGGTGGTGGTCGGCAAGCCAAAAAACTCAAGATAGGCGGGGATTTGCTCAAAAAGCATGTCTGCACCCACTTGAACACTACAGCCTCGCTCGCTCGCGGCCTGTAGAAAGGCAGTACGCTCGGCGCTAAGAACGACTTCGCCTACGAAAGAGGTGCTCGATAGCTTGCTGATGTCAATCGGCAGTGGGTCGTCTTTGCGCATGCCCAGGGGACTCGCGTTAACGATGAGATCGGCGCCGCTAGGATCGTTACCGTCGGTTGTGATCTTGAGTTTCGGGTAGTGCATCGTTAAGCGTTGACCGAGCGCGATACTGGACTCGTTGTTGATGTCGAATAAACACAGGGTGTCAAGCCCGGCCTTAGCAAGTGCGGCAGCTATCGCCGAACCCACCCCGCCACTTCCGACGACGAGAGCTGAGCGACCATGGGGCTCAAACCCTTTGCGTTTTATACCTCGTACAAAGCCTTCACCATCAAACATATCTCCCTCCAGCTCTCCCGCCGCATTGACGCGCACGGCATTGCAAGCGCCCGAGATCTGAACGGCCGGGCTGAGACTGTCCAAAAGTGCGAGGGTGGTTACTTTATGCGGCATGGTAATCAGCGCACCCTTGATGTTCCTCATCTTGAAAACTGATTTCAAGAAGTTCGGATAGTCTTCAGCTTCGCAGGCAAAAGGCACTACGATGGTGTCCGCCCCAATCGATTCGAAATAGGGGTTGTAAATCATCGGCGATTTAAACGTAAAGGTCGGAAACCCGATGTGTGCGATGAAGGAAGTGTTGCCGGTAATCACTGAACGTCTATCCTGCTTTAATCGCAGAGACCGCCGCGCGCAATGCCAGTAAATAGCTGTCGACTCCAAAGCCGCAGATTTGACCCTTCACTATCTCGGCAAATACTGAGACATGCCTGAACGCTTCGCGCGCGTGAATATTGGACATATGAAGCTCAACAATGGGGCAGGTCAATATCGCCAGGGCATCGCGGATGCCGTAGCTGTAGTGGGTCCAGGCGCCCGCATTGATGAGTACAGCATCCACCTTGTCGGTGTAGCCTTGGTGAATACGATCACACATCGCGCCTTCAGAATTGGTTTGGAAGTGTTCAATGTTGACCGCCAGCTCACGGCCCAGGCTGGTAAGACTTGCATTGATCTCATCAAGGGTAACGCTTCCGTACTGAGCCGGATCACGTTTGCCGAACATGTTGTGATTAATGCCATGAAGCATGAGGATTTTCATTGAACACCTTACTTTTTAATTAGCGTAGTTTAGCCAGTTCCAACTGCATAGCCTTGGTGATGCCGGGGCCGACCAACTCAGCATATTTGTCGATCACCGGCTTCATTTTGTCGCGTAATTTCTTGTTTTCCGCAGCATCAAACTCGGTGACTTGCATGCCTGCTTTTTTGAGTTGGTCGATAGCCTCAGCAGTTTGCTTGCGCGAAGCGGCGCGTTGCACCTTGATGGCTTCAAGGGTTGCTTCCTCGAAAATTTTCTTTTCGTCACCCGACAAAGCATCCCATGTTTTTTTACTAATGATCACGGACTGTGGGTTGTAAACGTGACGAGTGAGGGCCAAGTGTTTCTGCACTTCATACAACTTATTGGCGGTAATCACGGTCAAGGGGTTTTCCTGACCGTCAATCGCTTTTTGCTCAAGCGCAGCGTACACCTCCGGGAAGGCCAGGGGCGTCGGATTGGCACCCAAGGCCTTGACCCAATCCAAGTTGATCGGGTTAGGGATGACTCGAATTTTTAAGCCGGCAATGTCTTCAACCTTCACGAGAGGTCGCTTGCTGTTGGTCATGTTCCGAAAGCCGAGCTCGAAGTAACCCAGACCCACCAGGCCTTTTTCGGGGAGGCGGTTGTGCATCATCTTGCCAAACTGTCCGTCGACAACGGCATCGGCTTCTTTTTCGTTGGCGAACATGAAGGGGAAGTCGTAAATCGCAAACTCTTTCACCTGGCTCGCCAAAATGCCGGAATTCATGGTGGCCATGTCAATGGTGCCGCCTTGCATGGCCGACACGGTCGGTGCATCGCCGCCGAGCACGCCACCTGGGAACAGATTGACCTTAATTTTGCCACCAGATTTGGCCGCAACCACTTCCGCGAACTTCTCCATGCCGATCACAAGCGGATGACCCTTGGGGTTTTGCGTGGCAAATTTAATCGTACGCTCTTTAATGTCGGCTGCATGGGCCAGGCCAAAAGTAGCTAAGACCAGCGTCGCCGCCGTTGCCTTAATCATCAATCGTTTCATAACAAGTCTCCTTAAAGTTTCTTTCTTCGGGTATACAAAATTAAACTGGGAGCTCACCCAAGTGTGGTGAGTCACCAATTCCTGGCATCAATATTCGGGTCAAACCACAGGGTTATAGCGCACTCAATTCACCAAGCTTAGTAGAACCAGCGAGCAGGCACCATGACAAGATCCGGGAACAACACCATCAAAAACATTACGAGGAACTGCGCGATCATGAAAGGCATCACTCCACGGGTGACTTCATCCATGGAAACCTTGCCTACACCGGCAACGGTATTGAGCACGGTGCCCACCGGCGGTGTGATCAGGCCAATGGCGTTATTAATGATAAACAGCACGCCGAAATAAACCGGGTCGATGCCGGCGGCCCTCACCACGGGCATTAGCACGGGGGTGAGCAGTAAAATGGTTGGGGTCATGTCCAGGGCCGTTCCTACGACCATCACTAAGATCATGATGGCCACCAGAAGCAATTTTGGGCTATCGAGGAGCGGTTGCAAAAGGGTGACGACCTGTTGCGGAAGTTGTGCAACGGTGATCAACCAAGCGGACACCATAGCGGCGGCGACAAGAAACATGACCACGGCACTGGTACGCGCAGCCGCAACAAAAAGCGGTACGAGCTTTTTAAAGTCGAGCGTGCGGTAAACGAAAGTTGAGACAATGAGCGCGTAGACGGCGGCGACCACGGCTGCTTCGGTAGGCGTAAACACGCCGAACTTGAGACCGAAAATAACGATCAGCGGCAGCACGAGTGCCCAGGTGGCTTCGCGCAAAGCGATGATCACTTCGGCCTTAGACTTTTTAGGTGGCGTCGTGGTGACTTCCTTGCGCGCAAGGTACCACCATGTGACCCAGAGTGACAGCCCTAACAACAGGCCAGGAACAATTCCCGCTAAGAAAAGCTTGGAAATTGAAACGTTGGCGGCAACACCAAAGATGACAAACCCAATGGACGGAGGTATCACCGGGGCGATGATGCCTGCCGAGGCAATTAAGCCTGCTGAGCGTCCCTTGTCATGGCCGGCAGCAACCATCATCGGTAACAGCAAAGACGCCAGCGCTGCCGCATCGGCAACCGCCGAGCCCGACAGTGCCGCCATGATGCAGGCAGCAATAATGGTGACATAGCCGAGGCCACCTTTGATGTGACCCACTAAGGCCATTGCAAAATTGACAATGCGTTTCGATAGCCCCCCCGCATTCATCAGTTCACCGGCCAGCATAAAAAATGGTACGGCCAGAAGTGGAAAACTATCCGCACCGTTGACGACGTTTTGAGCCAAAATCTGGGCGTCGAACATGTCGAGATGCCACATGAGGGCGGCACCACACAGCAAGAGTGAAAACGCGATAGGAATACCTAGAGCCATGGCTCCGATGAGGGATCCGAGAAAGACTGCGATGGTCATAGGTGGCTGGCCTCTGTGGTTTCTTCGGATTCTTGGGTCATTTGAAGATCCTCATCTCGCACCTGTCCGCTCAGGAGCTTCCAGAGATCACGCAAAATGATGAGTCCACCAAGTATTGCGAAAGCCATGCCCGATGCGTAGAACCAGGCCATAGAGACTTCCATTGCAGCGCTGGTGCTGGTCCAATTGATCTTGACCTGTTCGAACGAACCTTTATACAAAAGGTAGCAGCAAAAAAGCATGAGAACATAGGCGGTGGCGAGGCAAAAGCGCTTACCCAAGGGGCCGAGGCGTCCAACCAACATGTCGGTGCCAAGGTGGGCGCGGTCTTTGAGGGCAGCGACGGCTCCGAGGAAGGTCACCCAAACAAATAGCCAGCGCGAGAGTTCTTCCGAGACGCTCAGGCCAGAGTTGAACCCGTAGCGCAACACAACGTTGCCAAATACTAAAACGACCATCACCGCCAAGGCAATTGCGGCAAAATAATCTAGCCATTTACAGTAGCGCGCGATAAAAGTGTCGAGCATGACCGATTCCTTGTGATGGCCCAATACGGGGCGACCGATAATGTACCAAATGGTTACTTTTGTGATTATATAGCGGAATCGCCTCGTGTTGCGATTCCGACCTTGACGACAACGCTACTGTCCTCTAATTCAGTTCAAGCCAGGACGGTACCGTGGTAAGCTAATTTTTGGTTCCTTCTACTTAAACGCTCGCCGCCTATGTTGCTTAGCCCCAATCACTTCGAACCCCGTCTCGATCTCACATTTGAGCCGGAATCACTAGTCCATTTATTCCACCAGGATCAATATATCAACCTGAGCGAGTCGCCCGAGGTGTTCCCTTGGAGTCGGTACCGCGACGCCGGATTTCACGCCGAGCGCGTGCATTCCATGGGTACCCTTGATGGCCGTCCTCATTTTGCAGTGGGGCTTGCCGACGATTTCGCGCCGACCGCTTTGTCGAACCCTTGGCGTGTGGGCGGCTTACGCTCTTGGTTTGGCGTCTTGGATGACTTATCGCTAGCGCTGGCGATGCGGGCGGTGCAGGTGCTGGAATGGGATCGGACGCACCGCTTTTGCGGTACATGCGGCACGCCGACGACGATCGCGCCCGGTGAAAGAGCCAAGCGATGCCCGGCTTGTAAACTGACGGTCTACCCCAGAATTTCTCCGGCCATGATGGTCTTGGTGTGCAAGGGCCGCGAGGTATTACTGGCGCGTGGTGTGAATTTCCCGCCCGGTCGGTTTAGTGCTTTGGCGGGTTTTTTGGAAGCGGGGGAAACCATCGAGCAGGCCGTCGTGCGTGAAGTCCGGGAAGAGGTTGGCGTTGAAGTCAATCGCCTCGAATACTTCGGAAGTCAGAGTTGGCCATTTCCGAATTCCTTAATGATTGCGTTTCGGGCCCATTGGGTATCAGGAGATCTAAGCCCTGATCTCAACGAAATTGCCGAGGCGCATTGGTATGCGCCAGAAGACTTGCCTCAACTTCCACCGCCTCTCAGCATTGCCCGTGCGCTCATCGACTCCACGATTCAAGCCTTGTAAGGTTCACCTTCGAGGGCTGACCGACTTGCTGTAAACCCCGGGTTACCCAAGGGATACTCTTGAGCGAGCAGGACATGATCATAAAAAGAGCGAGACCTTTAAAGTCGCTGAGCTTGGCGCTGAGTTTGACGGCAGTTTTGTTCACTGTGCCGGTAATTGTTTCTGCTCAGGTGATGAGTTGTAAGGCGGTGAGTCCACCACAGACTCAGGCGCTCGTCGAGGTTTTTACCTCAGAGGGCTGTAGCTCCTGTCCTCCCGCCGATCGTTGGCTCAGCGCCTTGGTACATGTGCCTAGCCAAAAGTTGTTGGCGGTGGGCTTGGCTCTACATGTTGATTATTGGGATTACATTGGTTGGAAGGATCCCTTCGCCAAGGCCGCCTATTCCCAGAGGCAATACACCTACGCTCGCCAACGAGGGGTCTCGGGAGTCTACACGCCGCAAATTGTGTTGGCAGGCCGAGATTTTCGAAATTGGGACTCTTCGAGCACATTTTTGCAGGCGGTGAAACAAATCAATGACAAGCCCGCCCGTGCCCAAATTGAGATCGATGCCAAGGCGGGTAAGCTGGACAGTGATGTGCATCTCTACTTTAATTCCTCTAGTGAACAAAGCGCGCAATTGCATGTCGTGCTTTTTGAGAATGCCCTCAAGAGCAAGGTGAATGCAGGCGAGAACCGCGGCGAGCTATTGGCGCACGACCGAGTGGCTCGTGAGTTCCTAAAATTGGATAGCAAGTCCGGTCAAATGAAGGTTGCGCTAGCCAAGGGCCAAAGAATTGAGCTTTCAGGATTGGCTGCCTTTATGCAGACTGCCGGTGGTGAGGTACTACAGGCTGTCGCCTGCGAGTTCAAACCTTAAAGTACCTAGATCAAAGCCTGGAGTGCCTGCCTGGTTCGAAGCTGGGTCCAGTGCACATTCAGCGGGCCTCTGCGCTGTGCTGTTTTGCATCACGCTCTTGAGTAAGGGCAGCACGAGATGATAAACGTTGATGTCGAAGCTGGGGTCGGGATCCGCGCCCCAGGCCTGACCGGCTTTATCCTTGGTGGTTGAATCGTCAGCTTCTTCAGCACTACTTCCGACCCATTGCCAGTCTTTGAAGCGATGTACTCTGGGACAGGAGTAATCGGCTGCGGCTTCAATAATCTTCACCTCGTTCCAGATCCACGCCGGGCGGCGTTTGGGCTCTAAGGCAAGCTTAAGTCTTGCGGCGAGTGCTTGTGAGGATTCTTTCCCGCAACAGGCGCCCAGGCACTTCTGAATTTGAAAGTTAAAACAAGGACGGGTCGGATCGGCCAGATGATCCGCTTTGGAAGTCTTTTCAATGCCGATAGTCTTTAAGCAAAATTGTTCTTTGCGCGCAAGCTCGGTCATGTGATGCTTGACGCTAGCCTTAGACGAAAAAGGGCCGAAGTAGGTCTCGGGTTCAGCTTTATCCTCCCCGAGTGGCAACGCTTGATCGCAAGGATGGTAAAGAATGCGCGCGCTACAGGCGTCAATGCTGATCCAGCACGTTTGCGTACGCTTGCGCAGCGCAACGTTGTGGGCAGGCATTTCGGTTTTGATCAATTCTATTTCACGCAGTCGCGCTCCGAAATCTCCCGCGGTTTGCTCCCATTCAATGCGGCGAATTTCGCTGGCCAAGCGCATGCCGCGCTCCGAGCGATGGTCCACACAAAAATGCTCGCTAACCCGATCCCGCAAGTGAATGCTTTTACCGATATAGAGTGGATGTCGATTGAGCCCGAAAAATTTGTAGACGCCGGGCGTCTTTGGAATACGCTCAAGCTGGTCGGTCGGCAAGTGCGCGGGCAGGCTGGGGTGACGCATAATTTTTTTCATGGCCATGCTGAGCTCGTCGTGCGACTCCTCCCTCATCAACACTTTAAGAAACTCCCACAGCACTTCAGCGTCGCCAAGGGCACGGTGGCGTTGCTTACATGGCAACTTATGGCGGCTGATCACGGCATCCAGGGAGTGAGGGCTGCGATCTGGGAACATGGCTTGCGAGAGGCGCACGGTGCATAAAGTCTTGGCATGAAAGCTGCGCTCACAGCGTTCCATTTCAGCCTTGATAAACCCGTAATCAAAGCGCGCAGAGTGAGCGACGAAAATCGCGTCCGCACAAAGCCCTGCGACGATCTCACTGACCTCTGAAAACACCGGTGCGTTCTTGACCATACTGGGTGTAATACCGGTGAGTGCTTGAATTTCCAGAGGGATACTTTGCTCTGGATTGATCAGGCTAGACCAGCGCGTGATCTTGGGATGGTCCTCGGCCCAATTCTCGATCCTCATAATCCCAACCTCGGTGACTCGACCTTTTTGTGCCGATGAACCCGTGGTTTCAACGTCCAAAAAACAAAGCGTGGGCGGAAGAAAAACGAGAGGTGATGGTTTCGAGGTATCCAAGCTGCGCCATTCTTTATATCGGTAAAGCTACTGATTGTATATCCAGTGCTTTCGAGTTCTCCAGGTCATTGCAAGTCAGGCTTCGGAAAAAGATAAGTGACAATTTTTGGTGGAATATTGTGGTTTTGACCTTAAATAGAGGCCAAACTCCAACAAATTCGTCGAAATTGCCTGTAAACGCAAAGAAAGCTTCGGCCGTTTTACCTCAAGACAGGGAAAAGCCCCTAAAATCCGCCCTTGAATTGATTTTTAAAGATTTCATTGACCACGACATTCCAAGATTTTGGCCTGAGTGATTCGATCCTCAGAGCCATCACCGAGATGGGTTACCAAATACCCACTCCGATTCAGGCCGAAGCCATCCCAGTGGTTTTGCAAGGCCGCGACGTTATGGGTGCCGCCCAAACCGGTACCGGTAAGACTGCTGGTTTTGGTTTGCCGCTGTTGCAGCGACTCATGCCCCATGCCAGTACGAGCACCTCGCCTGCTCGCCATCCGGTGCGAGCACTGATTCTCGCGCCCACCCGTGAGCTGGCGGACCAAATCTTTGAGAACTTGCGAGACTACGCAAAACACTCGCCGCTGAAATGCGCTGTGGTGTTCGGCGGCGTGGATATCAAGCCTCAAATGGCGGCGCTGCGTATGGGTTGCGAAGTGCTGGTGGCGACCCCAGGCCGTTTGCTGGATCATATGGAACAGAAGACGGTGAATCTAAACCAGGTGGAAGTACTGGTCCTTGACGAAGCCGACCGCATGTTGGATATGGGCTTCTTGCCTGATCTGCAAAGAATCGTTCGCGCCTTGCCGGTCAAGCGTCAAAGCCTATTGTTCTCGGCTACTTTTTCGAATGAGATCCGCAGGCTGGCTGGCACCTTCCTTACCGACCCCATCACGATCGAAGTTGCGCGCCGCAATGCCACTGCCGAAAACGTTCAGCAAATTGTGTACAAGGTTGCAAGCGCCGACGCTAAACGCAATGCGGTGGCCGCCTTGATCGAGAAGCACGCCTTGAGCCAAGTCATTGTGTTTTCGAACACCAAGATTGGTTGTGGTCGCTTGGCGCGGCACTTGCAAGTGTTAGGGATGAATGCCGAAGCGATTCACGGCGACAAATCGCAACAAGATCGCCTCGTGACCCTGGATAATTTTAAGAGCGGTAAGATTCGCGTGCTGGTCGCCACCGATGTTGCAGCCCGTGGCCTGGATATTGCCGAGTTGCCCGCAGTCATCAATTACGATTTGCCCTATTCGCCGGAAGATTATGTTCACCGGATTGGTCGCACCGGCCGGGCCGGGGCGAGTGGCATGGCCTTGTCAATCATGTGCTCGGACGATAACCGTCTATTGGCCGACATCGAGAAGCTGACCAAGACCAAGTTGTTGATTGAATCTCTGGAGGTCGCGCCGTCCCCAGTGGCGGCACCCGCCGAGCGAGCCCTTCGAGAACCAAGAGCGCGCGAGCGTGAAGTGCGTGAGCCTCGTCAATCGCACGCAAGACAAAGCAATGCAAGTGGCTTTTCGAACGATCCTTTTTTCTATCAACCTTACGATAGCGAGCAGGCCGGTAATCAGCCCAATGCAGAGACCGCGGTCGCCGTGGCGGCCGTGGCAGCGAGGCCGATTACGGGTGCCCGTCGCTCCAATGCCCCGGTCGCAGCGCTGTTGGGTGGCAAGCGCTAAGTGCTATTGGACCGCGTGGCAAGCATCCGCTCGCGCCATAAGCTAAGCGCAGACTCCCAAAACTGCGTTAAAGTCATCTTGGATAGGCGCGCGCTCGAGAACCCTTTTAGCCCAAGGTCCGTCAAGGCCTGATTCAGAGTCGGCAGGGGCAAGTCTGTATTGATAGCCTGCGCCCCGTTTTGCTTGGATAGTTTTTGGCCATTGGCCTCCAGCACCAGGGGGCAATGCCAGTACTGCAGGCGACGATAGCCCAGCAAAGCTTGCAAGTAAATTTGGCGACTCGTTGATTCCAGGAGATCCATGCCGCGCACAACATGGGTGACTCCCGCCTCTTCATCATCCACAACAACGCTAAGCTGATAGGTCCATTCCAAGCATTTTCGAGTGCCCGACACACCAGGCCGTGCGATTACAAAATCCCCGACACTGCGGGTGATTTCCTCGCGATGTAAAGTCGTTTGCGGCCCGTCCGTACGCTTAACGTTATTGTGATGTAACTGAGGTCGTAGCCATGTGCCGTCTTGCCAATCAATGAGCGCAGGATCAAGCCTCATTCGCCAGGCCCGAACCGCTTGCAATGGGGGCGTGTGGCCGGCTTCAAAGAACCTACGGCAGGTGCCGGGGTACACATTTGAAGCTAATAACGGTGTGTGCGTAGGCAGTCCTAGGCCGACTTTGAGCGGACTCAGAGTTTGCGAATCCGCAATCTCTTTACGACTACAGATGCAGGCATAAACTCGATTCATGCCTTGTAACTTATCGAAGGCCATTTGATAGCGCGCGCCGCGTTGCGACTGATACCAGGGATGAAGTTCAAACTGAAAGCCGAGTTTCGAGAGGTCTGCAATGATTTGCTGACTGGTCTGAGCGCGGCTACGGCTTTGATCGACATCTTCAATGCGTAACAAACATCGGCCGCCATGTGCCCTGGCATCGAGATAGCTGGCCATGGCGGCCACCAAGGAGCCGCGATGCAAGGGGCCGCTGGGGCTCGGTGCAAAGCGGCCGACGTAAGTGGAGCCTGCGTTCACGCCGAAGCCCCGTGCGGGCTGAGGAGCAAGCGCTTTCGAACCTGAGCAATGTCCAGTTTCGAAAGCCACCAGCTCAGAGCCTTTCCGGGCCGCGCACGCCTCCACGCATAGGTGGTCGAGGAGGAAGGCTTAGGCTCGGCAACTTTTCGTTCGATAAGTTGCCCAGATTTGATATGGGCCAGTGCGAGATATTTGGGCAGGTAGCCAATGCCCAGGCCCGCGATTTGGGCCTCAAGCTTCTGATGCATGGTGGCAACGGTCAACACGGGTTGGCCACTTAATAGTCCCGTTGTTCGTGCTTTGAGTCGTCGCGCACTATCGGCCACCGCCACCGCACGATGGCTTCGAAGGTCTTCGGGAGCCAAGGCCTTATTGGCATCGCATTGAGCCAAAGGGTGATCCGGTGCCATGCAAAAGACAAAATCGATTTTGCCAAATGGTCGGACGCTTATTTGTCCCGAGCTAAAGACTTCACTGGGTGCGTCCTCAAGCGCTCCAATCAATAGTTCGCAACGCGAGTCGAGCAAACTTTCCCAGCATCCGTCCAGCACTTCTTGTTGAATCGTGATTTGAGTCGGGCAAGCTTGCCGATCAAAATCTTTGACGAGCGCGTGTAGCTGAGACAAAGGGAGCGCACCATCGCAGGTGATTCTCAAGTGTTGCTCCCAACCGCTGGCCGATTCTTTGACCTGCGCTTGAATCAGGTCAACGGTATTAAGTAATTCTCGGCCCTGCGAGAGGAGCATTTCACCGGCCGTCGTAAGGGTCACCTTACGGTGTCGACGATCAAAAATCAGGGCGTCCAGCTCATCTTCGAGTTTTCGGATTTGATAGGACAGCGCGGAGGGTACTTTGCCCAACGCTTGGGCGGCACTTGCGAAGCTGCCCTTACGGGCGATCATGTCGAGGGCGACGATGGCGTCGAGACTAAGCATTTCTAGTATAGATCAAATATTTTGATGATTAGGTTCTAATAATAGCGCTATTTTGATTCCATAAATTGATTATGATAATTCTCCTGAGCAATTTTTAGCTCAGATTGATGACTAAGATAGGAGCTCAAATGATTCACCTACGCACATCGAACCAGCGCGGCTATGCAGATCACGGTTGGCTGAAGTCCTTCCATAGCTTTTCCTTCGCTGGCTATCACGACCCAAACTTTATGGGTTTTGGTCCCCTCCGGGTCATCAACGAGGACCGTATTGCGCCGGGCACCGGTTTTGGTACCCATGGTCATCGCGACATGGAAATCATCAGCTATGTGTTGAAGGGTGCTTTGGCCCATCAAGACAATATGGGTAACGGCTCAGTGATTCATCCCGGTGATGTGCAAAGAATGAGCGCGGGAACCGGCGTACAACACTCCGAATCCAATCACGAGAAAACCGGCGAAACCCACTTCCTTCAAATATGGATTCAGCCTAGCAAAAGTGGCAACCCTCCGGGCTATGAAGAAAAGCATTTTGATGTGGAGTCTAAACGTGGGCGGCTGAAGCTCGTGGCCTCTGAACACGGCGAAGCAGG